>CAXAGK010000006.1:0-25151 GCA_963968305.1 uncultured Rickettsiales bacterium
TGGGCGCGGTGGATGCCAGCGCCTATGACGCATTTCCCGTCTATATCTCAAGTCAGGGCGAATGGTTCGTGGGCGATGCCTTGCGCGACCGGGCTAACTATCTTCCCGACGACAACACGCGTCGCAATTTGACCGAAGTCATGCTGGACGCGACCGATGACGGAGAGGGACAATTGGTCCCGCGCAAATCCGGCATGTTCGGGCGCGGTAAGCCCGTCACCTTCGATGTTGCCTTGCTCGCCTTTCACGGCAATCAGGGGGAAGACGGGCAAATACAGGGCCTCTTTGAGATGGCGGGTGTGCCCTATACGGGCATGCGCACGATGGCGTCGGCGGCCCTGATGGATAAATCGGTGACAAAGCGCTTGTTGGCGGGCCAGGACATACCGCAACTGGACTGCGCGGTTCTACGCCGTCCGGCTGACGGCCTGGTTATCACCGGTGCGGCGGTGGCGGAGGCGGTCGGTAATGCGAAGTTTCCGGCGTGCGTGAAACCATGCCATCTCGGCAGTTCCATTGGTGTCGCCAAGGTCGACGATATGGCGGAATTGCGGGAAGTCTTGCCGTCGATCTTCCGGCTCGATCCGGTTGCGATTATGGAGCCTTTCGTTCCGAACCTAGTCGAATACAACGTCGCGGTCTCGGCGTTCGGTGGCGAGGTGAGGACGTCGGCCATTGAGCGGCCGAAGCGCAGCGCCGAGCTGCTGGATTTCAAGGAAAAGTACATGTCGGGCGGAGGTGGTAAGAAGGGTGGGTCGAAAGCGCCTGGGACCGCCAGCGAAGGCATGCTGTCTTTGACCCGTGATATCAATCCGGACATCCCGGCGGCGCTGGAGGCGAACATTCGTAATTGGGCTTCGGCCGCCTTCGCGGCGGTCGGCGGTACCGGTGCGCCGCGCATCGATTTTCTCGGTGACAGTGAGACCGGTGAGTTGTGGTTGAACGAAGTCAATCCGTGCCCTGGCTCCTTTGGTTATTTCCTATGGGAAGCGGCAACACCATCGATGTTGTTCACGGAATTGCTGAGCCATCTTATTGAGGAGGCGGTCGGCGAGTTCCGTAATTCGCGTCTCCCCTCCGACCCAACACCCAAGGATGCGCGGTTGTTCCAGCGGCCATATGAATAGCACCGCTTGACGGATAGCCCGTCGACCCAAGCTCAATAGCAATGCGCGCGAAATCGGCCTTATGGCCAACGGGAGGCAACGTGAGCGAAAATCAGCAATATCGCTTGGGCGTGGACGTCGGTGGCACCTTCACCGATTTCGTCCTGCTAGATGAGAACAACAGCGAAATTCACATCGCTAAATCATTGACGACACCCGCCGATCCATCGGTCGGAATTTTGACCGGGGTGAAGGCGTTCGACGAGCGGTGTGAGGGGCATGTGGAAGCGACCCGCCGAATTGCCCATGCCACGACGCTGGTTGCGAATTCCGTGATCGAACGCAAAGGCGCAGTCACGGCGTTGCTGACCACCAAAGGGTTCCGTGACATTCTGGAATTGCGCCGCCACGTCCGCGTGACGACCTACGAGCTGTTCGCCGACCCGCCCGAGCCCTTGGCGCCCCGCTGGCTGCGCTTGCCGGTCGACGAGCGCGTCTTCTCCGACGGCAATGTCTTGAAAACCGTCCAGCGCGAGGATGTCGAGCAGGCGGTTGAGGTGATGCGGGCGGAAGGCGTCATGTCTGTCGCCATCGCGTTCCTGCATTCTTATGTCAATCCGGCAAACGAACAGGCCGCGGCGGAGATCGTCCGTGAGCTGGCCCCGGAAATCGCAGTGACGCTGTCATCGGACGTGTTGCCCCAGATCAAGGAATTCGAGCGGACCAGCACGACGGTGGTCAACGCCTACGTCAAACCGTTAGCAAAACGCTATCTCGCTAATTTGGACGCCGGTTTGCAGAGCGCCGGTTATAAGGCACCGTTGCACATCATGCTTTCGAACGGTGGGCTCGGTTCGACGACGACGGCCGGTGATTTTCCCATTCGTTTGATTGAATCTGGGCCGGTCGCAGGCGCGATTGTTGGACGGCAATTGGCGGAATTGATGAATATCCGGAACGTGTTGTCCTTCGATATGGGTGGGACCACGGCGAAAGCGTGTCTCATTCGGGACCAAGCCTTGCCGATCACGGATGAGCTGGAGGTCGCGCGTTCAAAACGGTTCACCAAGTCCAGCGGATTTCCTGTCGGTGTGCCTGCCGTCAATATGATCGAGATCGGCGCCGGTGGCGGCAGTATCGCGGCAGTCAATCAAATGGGGATCGTGCAGGTAGGGCCGGAGAGCGCCAGCGCGGACCCGGGGCCGATCTGTTACCGCCAGGGTGGCACGCGTCCGACGGTCACGGATGCCGACCTCACCCTGGGATATCTCAATCCATCGAATTTCGCGGGCGGCACGATGTCGCTTGACGACGCGGGCTCGCGTGAAGGGCTCGACCGGGATATTGGGGCACCGCAAAGCCGCACCACGTTGCAGGCCGCCTGGACCGTCCACGACGTGATCAACGAGACCATGGCGGCGGCTGTACGAATGCATGTCACCGAACGCGGCGGCAATCCGGAGGAAGCGACCATGGTGGCCTTCGGCGGCGCGGGGCCGGTGCATTCTTATAACCTTGCCCGCAAGCTGCATATCCAAAAGCTGGTCGTGCCGTTGCGGGCCGGAGTTCTCTCCGCACTTGGCCTGCTGGTAGCACCACCCGCTTACGACATGGTGAAAACATACAAGGCGCCGATCCGCACGCTCAATGCGGGGGACATCACGGCGCAGATGGATGTGATGGAGTCCGAGATATCCACGCTCCTCAACGATATTGAAGAGGCGGGCGAGCGCCGCTTCCGCCGAGCTCTCGATGTCGGGTATATCGGCCAAAGTTATCAGGTCACCGTGCCTTTGGAAGGTGCGCCCGAAGGCGAGAAAGTATTCGATACGTTCGCCCGGCTCTATCGTGAGAAATACGGATATTTCTACGAGGACGTCCCGGCGGAAATAGTCAATCTTCGGGTTTTGGGAGAGATCGCCGGTGCGGGGCTGGATTTGACGCCGATGGAAGCGGGTGACGGGACTGCAGCGGTGCCGACGGGCGAGCGCCCGGCCTATTCCGCGTCGCGGGGCGAGATGCTTCCTTTTGTGGTATATGACCGTGCAAATTTACTACCGGGGATGAAGTTCCTCGGGCCGGCGATTGTCGAAGAGGTGACATCGACGACCATCGTCGACATCGGTGCGAGCGTAGAAATCGACGCATACGGATCGCTTGTCATCGATCTGCCATAAGTCAGTGCAATGCTATAATCGCAATGATTGTAATAATTGGCAGGGTAGGTGATCCTTGACTGTTTCTTTGCCGACCACTACCTAACCTCCCGAACTTAGCTGCACGATTAAGTCGAAAGCGAGGAAGAGATGAGCCAAGAGTACTTCCAAAAAGTGACGGAATTCGTGGAGCTCCTCGACGTAAGTGTAGAACGTGTGGACGTCGAGAAGAAGCTATTCGTCCTCGAAGACGAGAGCCGCGGTATCAGCAATCTCATCGTTGATTGTGAAGATGAAATTCTGATCATTGAACAGTTGATCATGGAGCTGCCGGTATCTGCTGGTGCCGATGCGTATCGTCGTTTATTGCAGATGAACCGGGAGTTGGTCCACGGGGCATTCGTGATAGACGAAGGCGGCACGAAGCTCTTGTTTCGCGATACGCTGCAATTGGCAAATTTGGATTTCAACGAACTGGATGCATCAATCAATGCGTTGAGTTTGGGATTGGCAAGCTTTGCCGACGAGCTGATCGCGCTCTCGAAAGCTTCCTGACAACCATCGCCCGGAGAGCGACGAGCCATGAGTCTATTTAAAAGAATGATGACGTGGGGTAATTCGGAAGCCCATTCCGCACTCGATCATCTTGAGGATCCGATCAAGATGGCGGATCAAGGTATCCGAGACCTGCGCAAGGACCTACAGGAGAGCCTCGAGGGCTTTGCCAAAGTTAAGGCGCAAGCCATTCGCTCGCGTCGCGACGTCGCCCGGCAGAAAGAGATCGCGACCGATTATGAGCAAAAGGCGATGCTTTTACTGCAAAAAATGCAGCAAGGCGGGCTCGCCGCCGCCGACGGAGATCGCCTGGCATCGGAAGCATTGGCCAAACGTGACGGAGCAATTCAACGGGCTACGACGATCGCTCAGGAACTCCAGAACTATGAGAAAATGACCAGTCAGCTCGAGAATAATATTGAGACGCTGAAGCATCAGATATCGAAATGGGAGAACGAACTGCAAACGCTGAAAGCGCGGGCGCAGGTGAGTACTGCCACTCGGAAGCTGAACGAGCAGCTCGCGTCTGTCGACTCTACCGGCACGGTCGCGATGTTGGAGCGGATGCGTGAGAAAGTTGACGAAGAGCAATCTCTCGCCGAGGCATACGGCGAAATCGCACAGATCGATAAATCCGTTGATTCCGAGATCGAGAAGGCCTTGGCTGGTTCGAGCTCGCATGGCGGATCGGATGCGCTCTTACAACTCAAATCGCGGATGGGATTAGCGGAGCCACTGGCCTTGCCGGACAAGAGCAACGATCCGGTCTGACGGTGATAGTAAACGGACGACACAACGGTGGTGAATCTAATTCATGGAATTCTTCTCGTTAATCCTTCTCGTTGTTGCCGGCTTTATCGGATACAAAGTTTATCGCGCGAATTTTGGCGGTGGTGTTGGCGAGAATAGCCTGACCGACCGGCGTTCCGGACAGCCGGCAGTCTCGAATGACCCACGAATTGAAAACATGCGCCCTGGCGGTGTGTTCAGTCTTCGTGGTGTCGGACCAAATATGGATGACTTCGACGTTTCTGTCGTTGGGCGGCATGTCTATGACGAGGACGGCTTTCAATGGCTCGAAATCGAAGGCGATGCCGGCACGCAACGGCTCTGGGTGACTGTCGAAGACGACGATGAGGTCGAAGTCTCTGTCACCTTGCGGAAGGCGCGGCTGGAGGAAATTGGTCTCACCAAGGGTCAGATGGAAGCACTGACCGACAATGATGACCACACGCTGCAAGTCGAAGGAACGACCTATCATTTCGAAGACAGGGGCCAGGCAGTATTTCATCGGGATGGCGATCTCTCGCGCGGTGAATCCTTTACTTATTGGGAATTCGAATCCGACGACGAGAAGACTTCGATGACGGTCGAGCGATGGTCGGACGGCACTTTTGAGTGCCATTTTAGTCAGTCGATAAGAGAGTCTCAGATCAGTATTTATTCGGTCGCGGGAGATTCTTGAGATGGACTGGGCGGAAACGCTGACGGATTTTGGAACGATCGCGGCGTTGGCGCTCTGCTATATCGTCATCCTATTAGCGGCGAAGGCACTGAAGGACTTTCTGACACCATACCATCTGATCGAAGAGCTGGCGGAAAAAGACAACCCCGCCATTGGCATCACGCTTGGCGGATATTTTCTCGGGGTGTCGTTTATCTTCGTCGGTGTCGTGTCAGGCCCAAGCGTCAGCCTGCAGCAGGACATTTTCGCGGTTCTTGGATACAGCTTGCTAGGCTTGGTCTTCTTGAACATTTCGCGTTGGTGCCTCGACAAGGTGGTCTTCTCGAAGTTCTGCAATATCACCGCGATTGTGGAAGATCAGAATTGCGGGATGGCCGCCGTCCGTTGCGGTGTATACGTAGCGACTGGACTTATCGCCGGGGGCAGTCTCCATGGCGAGGGTGGCGGTGTGCTGACGGCGGTTGCATTTTTCGTCCTCGGCCAGGTAACGCTCTTATTTTTCACACGAGTATATGATTGGTTGACCCCCTATCACCTGCAGATTGAGGTGGAGAAGGGGAACCTTGCCGCCGGGATTGGGTTCGGCGGTACATTGGCGGCGGTTGGCTTGATTATAGGCCGTTCGACATTTGGATCGTTCGCCGGCTGGACCGAGAATTTGATCTTGTTCGGGGAATTGGCGATTTCGGGTGCAATTCTCCTTTTTGCCGCCCGTTTTCTTGTCGATAAGCTGATCCTTACTGGTCACGACCTAAATGCTGAGATCGCGGGCGACCAGAATGTTGCTGCCGGATTTCTCGAAATGTTTTGCTCGATCGGCTTCGCGATCGTTTTGGTCGCGTTGATTTAGGGAAGGGCGAGACAATGTCGGAAACATTCGGTCGAAAATTCCGTGAGCCCTATCAAGAGCCTGAAGAGGACCGCGTCCACCTTGGATATGTTGCGTTGGTCTTTATTGGGTTCTCACTACTTTATTTGGCGACCGGATTTTTCTTTAATGCCAGTACGAACACGGTCGAACGTACGGTATCGACTGCAAGTCCTTATGGGCCAATCACCACATCGAAAAAAGATACCCTCGTCGAAATCACACTGCGCAACCGTCAAGTCCGCCAATCTTGGAACAATGTAGAGGTCGAGGTTCTTGACAGCGGGCAACGTTCGATAACGGCATTCGGCGGCGAATTTTTCCATGAGTCTGGATACGATTGGGCCGAGTCAGAAAGAACACGCAGCGTAAAGGTCGTGTTACCGAAACCGGGCAACTATTATCTAAAATTCAATGTGACAGGCGCTTCGGCGCATGCACGGACTGGAAAGGATCTGACGGATAGTACGTATCTCGACGTTAGTATCGAATATAAACGGGGTGGTTCCGAGGTACTCAATTGGCTCGGAATTATCATATTAATTATCGGCGTCGTCCTGAACGAAATTCGCAACCAATCGATCCTGACGATGATCGGCAAATGGGCGGATCGTGACTGATGAGTAGAACCTTATGGGCCATGCTGATCAGCGGCGGTGTTTTGTTTGTCATGTATCTGGTCATCCTGGCGCCGGCGCGAAGCGGCTATGGCTATAGTGGGCACAGTAGCGGTTTCTTCTTCTTCTCGGGTGGGAACACGAGGGTCTATCATCACAGTCGCAGTGTGCGTCAGGGCAGTAGAGGTGGCCCGCGTGTGTCTTCGCGAGGGCTCTCTGGAGGAAAATGATGGAAGACGCGGTCTCTGCGGCGCAAGAGCGCACGAGATCGCGCGAAATCTTCGCTCTCGTCTATTCGGTCTTTGTCGCCGGCCTTTGTTCCATCGTCTACGAGCTGCTGATCGCGACCACTGTTTCCTACTTCCTTGGCGACAGTGTTAAGTATTTTTCGATTACCATCGGCCTCTACATGGCGGCGATGGGTATCGGTGCGTACTGTTCGAAGTACGCAGTTGCAAACCTTATACGTACGCTTATCGGCGCGGAAATCATACTCGGATTGTTGGGTGGCTTTAGCATTCCGCTTCTCTATTTAGCCTACTCCCACACCAATATCTTTATGCCGGTTTATGCCGGATTGACGATAGGGATCGGACTTCTCATTGGTCTAGAGATTCCGTTCCTGACCCGATTGCTTGAGAAATACGATTCATTGCGCGTTAGCATCGCTCATGTGCTTGCGCTTGACTACTTGGGCGCGGTCTTCGCTACCGTTGCCTTTCCGCTGCTGCTATTGCCGTTTCTTGGTATCTTCAAGACGGGGCTGATCTTCGGTCTCATCAATATGAGCATCGGACTGTTGTTGGTCTGGTGCTTTGCTCCGGAACTTGGGGCACGGTCACGGATTGTTTTTCGGGGGCTCTCGGTTTTGATCATCGGCGCCATCGGGTTGGGATTCTTTTTTTCGAACAGCATCCTCAAAGTTTGGAGTAACGACGTTTATGACGGCCGAATTCTGCACACTGAGCGGACGCCCTATCAGCAGATTGTGCTCTCCAAATATCGCGACGACTTGCGGTTCTATCTCGACGGCAATCTACAATTCTCTTCAATTGACGAGTATCGCTACCATGAGGCGCTGATCCATCCGGCAGTGTCGACATTAGTTGCAGAAGGTCGGACAGACCTTTCGGTCCTATTATTGGGTGGCGGTGACGGGCTTGCGGTGCGGGAGGTCACTAAATACCCGCAAGTGGGGCGTGTTACATTGGTCGATCTCGATCCGGCCATCACGGACCTGGCGCGGACGAACCCGCATGTGCTCGCTTTAAATGAGAGAAGTTTGGTCGACAACGAGCGGGTGCGGGTGATCAACCAAGACGCCTTTGCTTTCCTGGGGCAACGACGAACCCAATTTGACCTGATCGTCGGCGACCTGCCGGACCCGAACAATACCGATCTCGCGCGCCTCTACACGGAAGAATTCTATCGTTTGGTAAAAAGCAATCTTTCGCCCGGCGGCGTATTCGTTACCCAGGCGACCAGCCCGGTTTTTGCGAACAAGGCGTTTTGGGCGATCCATCGCACCGTCGCGAAAGTGTTCGGGCGTGCGCATCCCTATCACCTCTTGATCCCGTCATTTGGCGATTGGGGGTTTTCGATGGCGGCCAACCCGCCTTTGAAATTTTCAGGAAAGATCACCGCGGTTCCCATTGAGACTAAATTCTTCGATGCGCAGGCGTTCGAGCGCATGTCGATTTTTGAGCGAGACTTGCGACCTGACTCTATGCCGTCCGTGAGCAGCATCGATCGACCCGTCATCCTCAAGTATTACCTCGAGGGATGGCGGCACTGGGGAAGGTGACGAATGTGATTTTTCACGTTTGACATGCGTCGCCGAGAACGCCGCCGGCACCGGCGCGATTTGGGGCCGCGGGTTCGCATTGTGCAGCGGTCCGGAGCGGCGATCGGTTATATCACGCCGATCATTTTCGGCCACTCACCGGCCATGATGCAGTTTGAAAATATGGGTTTCGGCGACGGTGTTTGGCTGACAATTACCAGCCTGACCACCGTCGGGTATGGCGATCTTTCGGCCGCGAGTTGGTAAGGCCGAACCGTGACGGCGTTGATCATCTATTTCGGTGGCATCTTCGTCGCCGGTAAATTCGCGGGTGATTTCTTCGACTATCGTTCCGCACGGAGGGCTGCCATGAAATTGAGAGATTGGAACTACTCGAATTTGACGGACCATATCGTCGTACTCGGCTCCGAGCGGGACTATGAGTTCTATTTCAAACGTCTTGTCGACGAGCTGCAGAAGGACGCACGGACGAAGGACCGGAACATCGTGCTTGTCAGCCGATCGTTCTCGGATGGCCTCCCTGTCTCTTTGAGTAATGCGGACGCGAAACTCGTTTCAGGTAGTATATCGGATCCGAAAGTATTGGAACGCGCCGGTATCGGGAGTTGCCATATTGCTCTTGCATTGGCTTGGCGGGAGAACGACGCGGAATCCGACAGGCGAACCTTCGACGTGGTGCATAGGATTCGGGAAGAGAATAGTGACTGTACGGTCGTCGCGGAGTGCGTCGATGACGAGAATCGCAAGCGTCTCGTCGGAGCTGGTGCCAGCATCGTTATTCGACCGATGCGTTCATATCCCGAGATGGCCGTCGCGGCCTTCCTAAAACCGGGGTCGAGCGAGATTCTCGAGAATTTATTCACCGGTGTCGGCGAACGGATAAATTGTCATGAGAACGCCGAAAACGACACTTGGGAAGCCATTGTCTCGAAGTATTTGGAGCAAGGGAACGGAATACCCATCGCTTACCGCAACTCGGCGGACTCCGAGATCGTGACAGCGCCAAATGGGAAGGCGATGGTAGGCGCAAGCACCATTTACGTATTATCCGGGAATTCGAATATTTAAGAGTTTGGGCGACAGCGGGAATCGTTCTAGATCATACGCTATGCGAAACACAGAATTACCGCTCGACGTCATCTGGCCGCGACTGATTGCCATCGCGGATGAGATGGCCACAACCATGCTCCGTACCGCATTCAGTCACGATGTGGTCGAAGTGCATGATATGTCCACTGGATTGCTCGATGATAGGGGCTATCTGATGGCGCAAACCTGGTTGGGAGCGACCGGTCATACCGGCTGCATGCCCGCCTTTGGCGCCAATCTGATCGAGGCCTTCCCGCCGGAGACCGTGAAGCCGGGCGATGTCTTTATCTGCAACGACCCGTGGCTCTGTAACGGTCAAACTGCGGATGTCTTCATCACCACACCGGCCTTTCATAAGGGCAAGCTCGTCGGCTTCGCGGTGAATACCATTCACCACGTGGATATCGGTGGGCGCAAAGGTTCCGGTCTGTCTGAAGAAGTCTTTGAAGAAGGCCTGATTATTCCGATGCTGCGGCTCTACGATGCGGGTGAGCCGAACGAAATGCTCTTCGGTCTGATCCGCCGTAATGTGCGGTATGCTGAAAAGATGATCGGCGATTTGCGGGCGCAAGTGGCGACCGGTTGGGCCGGGTGTCGTGAGTTGGAACGGCTCTGCCAGGAATTCGACTTCCCTGATGTGCGCGAAGTCTGCGACGAGATAACCGGCCGCACAGAAGCCGGCATTCGCGCCGGCCTGCGGGCATTGCCCGACGGCGAATGGCGCGAAGAGATGATGATGGATATTGACGGCGTCGAGGAGCCGCAGCCGCTCGTCGTCACCGTTAAGATCGAAGGCGATCAGCTTTATGCGGACTTCACCGGCACCGCGCCGCAGGTCCGCCGTCCGGTCAATTGCCCGATCAACTTCTCGCGCGCCTATGTCGCGGTACCGGTCAAAATGATTTGTGACCCAACTCTGCCCAACAATCAGGGGACCTATCGCCCGATCACCTTGAACGCGCCGGACGGCAGTTTGCTGAACCCCACATACCCCGCCGCGTGTTTCTGGCGCTTGAGTGCTGGAATGTTGGTGGCGGAGCTGATGTTCAAGATTTTCTCCCGCATCGTGCCGGATAGGGTACCGGCGGAATCGGGCTCGTTGCCGACCTGGCAATTCTACGTGACCGGCAATAAGCCGGACGGCGAGTCCTACGCCCTACATCAGCATTCGTTCGGCGGCATGGGCGGTCGGCCGGGCAAGGACGGTTTATCGGCGGTCAGTTTCCCTTATAATGTCCGCGACGTCTCCATCGAATGGTCGGAGCATGAGACGCCGATCCTCTATCACGCGCGCGAATTGATACCGGATTCGGGTGGTCCCGGTACATCACGTGGCGGCCTCGGCCAGGAATTGATATTCGAGGCCTATGAGCCTGGCACGGCGCCAAAACAGCCTTTGGTGTTCTCGGGTGCCGCGGGCCGCATGCGGTTTCCGCCGCAAGGCTTGGGTGGAGGTAAGCCGGGCGCTCTTGCTAGTATTGCTGTCGACGATAAACCCATCGCACCATCAAGCTCGCCTGAGTTTCCCTTTAAGATTGGCGAGGTTGTGCATCTGCAATTGCCCGGCGGCGGTGGTCATGGCGATCCGGCGGAGCGTGACGCAGCGGAAATCGAGCGTGATCTGAAAGCGGGTTATGTGACGCCTGAAGGTGCCAAACGAGATTACAATTTTGAATAGTTCAATCTCAAAGCATTAATCGAAGGCAATAGAACCTTGGTTCTGCATTTCCGATCGGATGGACAGGCGACGGATTCGCACAGAGAGCGCCTCACACATTTGTTTGAGGGCCCATCGGATATTCGCCGATTTTTGTTGAGCGATGTCAGACCCCCCTACTCGCATCCAGTATCGTCGCGGTATTTCTCCTCTGGTTTCTCTGGGATCGGGTTTCCTAACATTTGCTGCTGGGTTGGTTTGTTGCGGTTTTACTCGTTAATCTCATTCGCTTCCTTTTATTCGGACGGGCCATGCCGCCTACGAAAGAAGTGGAAGATCGGGTCATCTATTATTTTACCGCTCTGACGCTTGTCTCGGGTATAATCTGGGGAGTGGCCTGGGTGGCGCTGCTGCCGGACAACCACCTCGAATTTCGTGTTGTGTTGAGCTTCTGTCTTGGTGAATTAGTGGCCGGCTCTGTTGCGAGTTACAGCAGCTGGTTGCCGGCATTTTTTGCATTTGCGGTACCGGCAATGTTGCCGCTGGCGGTCCAATTTCTGATGGGAGGAAGGGAGCCGGATATTTTAATGGGCATATTGCTCATCGTTTATACGCTAGGCCTCTCTCTTCTTGCCTTGAATTTCAAACGAGCGCTTCGCCAGACGACGACTCTTCAGGCAACCCTCGGTGGCGTCGAGTTATTGATCGGTTCTATATTCAACAATTTGCCTTTCCCCGTATCAGTCAAATCGTTGGACCGCCGTTACATCTTGGTAAATGAGATGTTTGCTGAACGGCGTAGTTTGCTGGTCGAGCAAGTGTTGAAGAGAACTCCGCGAGATATATTTAACGATGACATTGCGACCTTAATCGAGGAACAGGACCGCCGTGTCATGGAGACGAGGGCACCCGGTATTTTGGAAACCAATATCGACGGAGTGGGTGATGATTCCCACGACTATTTGACGATTAAGTTTCCAGTCATTGATGATGAGAATGTCAGTTGTACAGTCCCTTTGGCAATCGACATTACCGAGCAAAAACGTACCGAGTTCGAACTCCGAAAGTCGAAGCTGGTGAGATAGAGATCGATGAAGAGAAATTAGATTTGCACCAATTGATTTATGAATCGATCTAAATGGTACAAGATCGAGTGGAACGAAAAGGTGTTGAGCTCACAATCGTGTTGTCGCCGGGCGAGGTGAATTTCTAGGCCAATCCGTTGCGCTTGAAACAGATTCTGCTCAACGTCTTGAGCAATGCGGTTAAGTTCACGCCAAAAGGTGGGACTGTTTTCGTTTCCACGATCATAAACGATGAGCGAGATGAATTCATTATTTTGACGAAAGACACGGGGATCGGCATGGATACGGATGATATCCCCCGGGTATTTGAGCCGTTCATCCAAATTGCCAATCCGAATTTTCGCAATCCGGAAGGCACCGGCCTCGGTCTTACTTTGGCGAAAGCATTCGTTGAGATGCACGCGGGATCGCTCACGATTGAAAGCGAGAAAGGCATTGGTACAACGGTATCGGTCCGATTGCCCGCTTAGCGTCTGAGAGACTGAAATTGCGGTGGGGCTAGGGACCTGGCGAACTGGCCATATATAGCTGATCGTTGCTGAATAGGGAGAATAGAAGATGGTCGATTATCTAGGATATCGCGCGAAGATGGGGGTGACGACGCCGTCGACCAACACGGTCGTGCAGCCCGAATACGACGACATGCGCCCACCCGGTGTCACCAATCATCTGGGTCGCATGCATATCGAGAATATTCCCACCACCGACGACAACAGTTTCGACAAGAGTCTCGAGCTGATCGATGCAGGGCTCGACGGTGCCGTCGAACGGGTGATGACGTGCGATCCGGATTATCTGGTGCTTGGAATTTCAGCACTCTCCGTCTGGGGTGGGACCCTGGCATCCGTCGAGGATTTGCGGAAACGCATGAAAGACCGCGCCGGCCACGATATTGGTGTCACGACGGCGGTCGACGGTGTCCGCGAGGCGTTGAAGCTGCACGGTATCAAGAAAAAAATTTCCATCGTCGAGCCCTACTACAAATCCATCGAGCCGAAGATGGAGGGCATCTTCGGGGAGCTCGGCTACGACATTGTCAAATACAATCACTTGCAGGGAAAAAGCCCCAACACCTACTGCCATCTGACGGACGAAGAAATTGTCAACGCGTTCAAAGAGATCGACGACCCGTCGGTCGAATGCTTGGTGCAGTTCGGCGCCAACCTGCCGGGCGCCCGTATCGCCGACGAGGCGGAGCGCTGGCTTGGCAAGCCGGTGATCAGTATCAACGTTGTGACCTATTGGCACGCGCTCCGGACCTTTGGCATCAAGGACCAGTTTCGCGGCTTCACTTCGCTCTTCTCGAAATTCTAAGGAGCGACGGATATGTCAGCTTATACAATGGACGAATTCATCGCCGACGTGAAAGCGGTGCAGGCGGGGCATACGGACACCAAAGAGATTTTGCAGCGGGTCGCCCCACTCGCCAAGAAAATCGCCAACACGAAGGACTGGGTGGATGACAGTCACTACCGGGTCGAGGAATCCCAGGGCATCGGCATCACTATCATCCATGAAGAGCCGGAAGACCTGCTGATCGAAACCGTCTGCTGGTCGCCGGGAGGCGGTGTGCTGCCGCACGATCACAAGACCTGGGGCTGTGTTGTCGGGATCGATGGCGCGGAGAAAAATATCACGTGGATGCGCAAGGACGATGGCTCGAAGGAAGGTTACGCCGATCTCGAGAATTTCCACGAGATGGTAATGACCCACGGCGACATTTGCACGTTGCTGCCGGACGATATCCACAGCGTACATAACGAAGGCGAAGTGGCCTCAGTATCGCTGCATATTTATGGCAAGAGCTTAGCCATCACCGATCGCAACGAATACGACCCTGAAGCAAAAGTCGTGCGTCCCTGCCCAAAGCGGAAGCGCAACGACTGAGTTCTGAATGAAAGCTCACCCGTCGATACACTCATGGTGAGGTCCATAATTTTAAAGCCCTCAGGCTGAGCCTGCCGAAGCATGAGCGTGCTAAAAAAAGGAAAATAGCAAATGGCGAAAGTAGGATTTATCGGTGTCGGAAACATGGGTGGACCCATGGCGCGAAACCTTATCAATGCGGGTCACAACTTGAAGGTTTTTGACCTATCGGAAGAAGCGGTCAACTTCGTCGTCCAATCCGGGGCGGAGCGCGCGGAGACGATCCAGGATGCTGCCAAAGGCGTGGATTTTGTCGTGACCATGCTGCCGGTTGGCGGCAATGTCCGCGAAGTGTTCATGAACGATGGCGTCGTGGCGGCCGCGGACCCGGGCACTCTGTTCATTGATTCTTCGACCATCGACGTCGAGAGCGCGACGGTGGTGCACGAGGCGGCAACGGCAGCTGGATTTCAGATGCTCGACGCGCCGGTATCCGGCGGTACCGTCGGCGCGGATAATGGGTCACTCACCTTCATGTGCGGCGGCGAAAAATCGACCTTCGATAAGGCACGCCCGATCCTGGAGGCGATGGGTAAGAACATCGTCCATTGTGGTGGTCCGGGCCAAGGGCAGGTCGTTAAGATCTGCAACAATATGATCGCGGGTGTCATTACCCTCGCGACGTCGGAAGCTTTCATCATGGGAGAGAAGCTCGGCGTCGATCGCAAGGTACTGTTCGACGTTATTTCGACAGCAACCGGCAGCTCGACGATTCTGGAAGGCTCTTGCCCGATTCCGGGAATTCTCGGCCACTCGCCGTCGAGTAATGATTTTAAGCCCGGTTTTATGGCGAAGTTAATGCTGAAAGACCTGCGTCTGTCGCAAGCGGCGGCACAATTGGCGGGCTCTCCCACGCCCTTGGGCGCGGTCGCGACAGCCGCCTATCAGCAACACATTAACAACGGCCACGGCGATCTCGACAATTCCAGCATTTGCAAGCTGATAGACCCGGAGGTCAAATAGCCCATATTAATGGGAAAGGACATGGATGATCCCGGTTGGCGGGATCGGGGGAATTGGGAAGGACAGGCGATATGAGCTACGATCTGGTTGTCAAAAACGGCATGATTGTTGACGGTTCCGGCGGCGCCCGCTATCGCGGTGACGTCGGTGTGAAAGACGGCAAAATTACCAAAATCGGTATGATTAGAGGCGAAGCCGCCGAGGAGACGATTGACGCGGAAGGCCATATTGTGACGCCGGGTTTCGTCGACGGCCACACTCATATGGACGCGCAAGTGTTCTGGGATCCGCTCGGCAGCTGCTCCTGCTATCACGGGGTCACCACGACAGTGATGGGTAATTGCGGGTTCACTCTCGCCCCCTGCCGTGAAAGCGAAGCTGACTTCGTCTTCCGCAACCTGGAACGCGCCGAGGACATTTCCCGCAGCGCCATGCTCGAAGGCATCAATTGGGATTGGGAGACTTATCCTGAATACATGGACGCCGTCGATAAAATGCCAAAGGGTATCAACTACGCAGGCTATATCGGTCATTCGGCGCTCCGCACCTATGTCATGGGCGAGCGGGCCTTCGAGGAAGAAGCCAACGAATCCGACATGGAGCAGATGAAAGCGGCGGTGCAGGAAGCCGTGCGCGCCGGGGCCATGGGTTTCTCGACCTCGCGCAGCCCGAGCCATCTGACCTCAGACGACCGTTTTGTCGCCAGCCGCATCGGCTCCGACGAAGAAGTCCGCGATCTGGTCATGGCGATGGGTGAGACTGGCGCCGGCATCTTCCAGCTCGCGATGGAGCGGGGCGAGATGCAGAAGATGATGGGCGTCTACCGCAGCCTTGCCGACCTCTCGAAGAAGAGTGGCCGTCCGGTGACTTTCGGCAGTTTGAGCCGCAAGAAATACCCGGGGCAATGGAAAGCGCTCTACGACATCATCGAGGAAGAGAACCAATTGGGTGCCCGCATCTGGACTCAGGTCCACAGCCGCGAGATCAACTCGATCCTCTCCTTCCAAACCGCGACACCGTTCGACAGTTGGGATGTCTGGAAAGATTTCCGCAAATTGCCGTTGGACGAGCAGCTCGGTAAACTCAAGTCAGATGCGTCGTTGAAACAAAAGCTGATTGATATTGCCGACCGTCCCTATGACGGTCCGGAAATCGTCGGCGCCGAAGCACGTCCGCCCGAGTGGGACATGTTCTACCACATGGACAAGATTCGCCTGCCGCATCCGAGCATCGCCCAAATTGGCAAGGAGCGGGGCATCACCCCGGCCGCCGCGATGATAGAAGTCGCGATCGAGGACGACCTCAAGGCGTTCTTCCGCCAACCCCTGGCGAACGAGAACCAAGACGACGCCTTGGCGCTGATGAAGCATCCGCGCTCCAACGTGACCTTCTCGGACTCGGGCGCTCACGTCTCGCAGATCATGGACAGCTCGTTGCAAACGCACCTGCTGAGCCATTGGGTGCGCGAGCGCGAGGCCCTCACGCTGGAAGAAGCAGTGCGTATGATCACCTATGATACGGCGACTAATTGGGGCTTCCATGACCGGGGCTTGCTCCGTGAAGGCATGACCGCCGACATCACCGTCTTCGATGCGGATAAGGTTGAGCCGTGCATGCCGACAGTGGAGAACGATTTGCCGTCGGGCTCCAAGCGCCTGAAGCAGTATGCGGATGGCATGCTGGCGACGGTGGTCGCGGGTCAGACCGTGTTGAAAGAGAAAAAGCACACCGGCGCATTGCCGGGCCAATTGCTGCGTGGTCCGCTCGCGCGGCAATAAGCACCTCTGTCATTCCCGCGAAAGCGGGAATCCAGTAGGCTGATTGTAATTTCCCGGGTCCCCGTTTTCGCGGGGATGACGGGGTATTGTGGAAAAAGGAGCAGAACCATGAACGACATTTCATTCCCGAAACCGTCGATGACGGCGAAAGATATTTTCAAGGATCAGATCGCGGCGACCAATGATGACGCGCCGA
Organism: uncultured Rickettsiales bacterium; assembly: GCA_963968305.1. GTDB lineage: Bacteria > Pseudomonadota > Alphaproteobacteria > UBA8366 > UBA8366 > UBA6544. The sequence continues at coordinate 17,266 of CAXAGK010000006.1, forward strand.
CGCTGTTCAGCCTAAAGGCGCAAATGCTGGATAAGGGTCGCACTGACACCGTGCTGGCCGCGACTGAAGACTTATCGATCCGCCTCAAGGTCTACGCGTCCGGCGGTGAGAACGGCTTGCACGCCCATGTCGATGAAGACCACGTCTTCGTCATCCTACAAGGCAGCGCGCGCTTTTTTGGCCCGGACGAGGAGGAAGTCGATCTCGGCGCGAACCAGGGTATCATGATGCCGAAGGGCATGCTGTATCGCTTCTACGCGACGAGCGAGGATGAATGCCTTGTGATGCTGCGGATCGGCACGCCGAATTTCCAAAAGCAGGCAAAGCAAGACCGCATCGATGCCGACGGCAAGCCGATGGGTGGCGATTCCGAGGCCAACAAGACGGTCCCGACCGTCTTCAAGGACGGCGTATTCTTCGGCGGTTAGCAGCAGCGCGATGCCCTCTTTCCCTTCCACCGCTACGCGGCGGGCCCCTCCCTCTCCCGTAAGCGGTAGAGGGACCGGGGTGAGGGCTAAGACAACGACGGGAGAACTCAATCATGGCCGGACGGCTCGACGGCAAAGTAGCACTGGTAACAGGTGGCGCCTCTGGAATCGGCGCGGAAACATCTCGCGTCTACGCGCGTGAAGGCGCGAAGGTCGCCATCGCCGACGTCAACGATAATGCGGGCCGAGGAATAGCGGAGGAGATTGGTGACGCCGCGCTCTACGCCCCTCTCGACACCCGCAGCGAAGACGAGTGGCAAGCGGTCGTCAAACAGGTCGTCGACACCTACGGCAGCCTCGACATTCTGGTGAATGCCGCCGGTGTTTCCGGCCGCCGCCCGGACGGCACCTCCGCCCCCAATCTCGAGGAGCAGGACCTCGAGGATTGGAACCGGGTAATGGACGTAAACTCTACCGGCATCTTTCTTGGCATGAAAACGGCGATCCCCGAAATGCGAAAGGTGGGCGGCGGTTCGATCATCAACATTTCGTCGATCTACGGCCTCGTCGGCTCCGCCCACAACGTGGCCTATCACGCTTCCAAAGGCTCGGTCCGCCTCGCGACCAAAGGAGCAGCGTTGCAATACGCAGCGGAGAATATCCGCGTGAACTCCGTCCATCCAGGTTTCGTCACCTCGCCAATGACACAGACCGTTCACGACGACCCGGAACTCTCCGCTCCCCGCCTCGCCAAGACGCCGATGGCTCGTTACGGCCAACCCATCGACATCGCCAATGGCTGTCTGTTTCTGGCAAGTGATGAGTCTGGCTGGATGACAGGGGCGGAGCTTGTTATCGATGGAGGGATGACGGCGGGGTAAGATAATCCTGCAGATTGATTTGGATTGATCGTCAGAGTTCTAAGCATGAGATGTTGATATCCACGTCCCCGGCTTGGCGGCAATAAGGATGGTGTTTTCGTCGGAGATTAATCTGATCGCTTCCCGGTCGCAGCGTTAGCGGAGAGCCAGGACCCAGGGACAAAGGCTAATCTGGACAAACTAGACCCCGGATACCGCAGAGGCGGTTCCCGGGAACGATAGCAAGGGAAATTGAAGCATGGCAGGACGGCTCGAAGGTAAAGTAGCACTGGTCACCGGCGGTGCGTCTGGTATCGGTGCGGAGACATCACGCGTCTACGCGCGTGAAGGTGCGGAAGTCGCCATTACCGACGTCAATGACAGCATGGGCCACGCCGTCGCTCAGGAGATCGGCGACACCGTCTTCTACGCCCATCTCGACACGAGGTTTGAAGTCGAGTGGCAAGCCGTCGTCAAACAGACCGTCGACACCTACGGCCGCCTCGACATCTTGGTGAACGCCGCCGGCGTCCCGGGCCGTCGCCCTGGCGGCGCCCCTAAACTCGAGGACCAGGACCTAGAGGATTGGAACCGGGTGATGGACGTAAACTCCACCGGTATCTTTCTTGGCATGAAAACGGCAATTCCCGCGATGAGGAAGGCCGGTGGCGGCTCGATCATCAACATCTCGTCGATTTACGGTCTCGTCGGCTCGCCCCATAGCGTGGCCTATCACGCCTCCAAAGGCTCGGTCCGCCTCGCGACCAAAGGGGCTGCCTTGCAGTATGCAGCGGAGAACATCCGGGTGAATTCGGTCCATCCGGGTATGGTGACCACGGGGATGAACCGAGACGTCAATGAAGACCCCGTCCTCTCCATCCCCCGCCTGGCAAAGACTCCGATGAGCCGCTTTGGTCAACCCATCGACATCGCCAACGGATGTCTTTTCCTGGCGAGTGATGAGTCTGGCTGGATGACAGGCGCGGAACTGGTTATTGATGGCGGGTACACTGTGGGGTAGGGCTACTCCTCCAACCCCACCTTCTCCATCATCGCGTCCATCGTCTTATGAAAATGCACGATGGCCTTCTCAAAATGGCCGTAAACGAAGTGCTCGTTGGCGCCGCTGGCGAGGCCTTTTTGGATTTCGACGGTGATGTCCCGGTCCTCGATATTGCCGGTGTCCGAGACGTAGTCGATGTCCTTCTGCACCATGGCCAGCTTCTCCGCGTCGCCTTCGATCGGGTCGTTGGAGAGGCAGTAGCGGATATATTTCGTGCGGGTCGGGCTGATCGGCTCGGCGAATTGGACGCCGGTGTGGCGCGATAGGCGGGCCATCAGCACGTTTGGGAATATCTGATAGGCGTAGGTGAGCTTGCCGTCGATCCGGCGTTCCTCACGCGGCACGTCGCGCAGTTTCTCGATACGACGGAACGGGAAGGTGACGCGACTGTTGGGGCCAAAGGGCTCGATGACGTTTAGATTGTCGAAGCCGTACGGGTAGAATGATTTCGGGTGGCCGACCTTGATGTGATAGCCCTCCATCCCTGCTTCGGCGAAGAGCTTCCAGTTCATCTCGTACTCGAACTCGTTCGCGCAGACGAGTTCCTGGTGCGGTGCGAGCACTTCCGGATAGTCGGCAAGGGCCCCGTCGCTCACCGGCTCCTCCTGCGTGACGAAGACGAGGCCGAAGCGCTCCTCCGCCGTCACCGGCACGAGCCCGTGTTTCTCCGGGTCGAGGTCGGGAAACCCGTATGCGTCCGGGATATAATCGAGGCTTCCGTCCAGCTTGTAGACCCAGCCGTGATAGCCGCAGACCAGCGCCTTTGCGCAGCCGTTGCCGTCGGCCAATTTCATGCCCCGGTGGCGGCAGGCGTTGCGGAAACTGCGGACCACACCGTCCTCGCCTCGCACCGCGATGATCGGCACGCCCGCGGTGTCGCGCGCCACGTAGTCGCCTGGCTTCGCCAGTGCAGCGGAGGGGCAGAACGGCAAGGGGATGCGACGGAAGAGCTCCATCTCCGCTTTGAAGCGCTCGGGGCAGGTATAGTTCTTCGTCGGTTCATACCAGGTCTCTTCCCCAAGGTCGGTCGAGTTGTGGTCAATGTGATCAAGAACTCGGTCGATCACTTCAATATCCGAGAGAAGATTGTTCATGTGGCGCTCCAATAACAAATTCCAGTCTCTCGTTTGATATCCACCGGGCCCCTGGTGGTGTCAAGCCGGGCTCTTGGCGTGGGACCCGAATCGTGGAAACTTTGACGCGTTGTTGACGGAAGGAACTTCCATGCCCAGCGTACTCTATGAAAAAGACGGTCGGGTTGGCCGGGTTGCCCTGAACCGACCCGAGGGCGAGCTGGACGACGCGGTCGAGGCCTTGGCAGGGCGCTTGGCGAGCGTGCCGGTCAACCAGCTGATGATGCAGAAGATGGTGATCAATCAAGCCATCGAAGCGATGGGCCTCCAACACACCCAGCAATTAGCGACACTATTCGACGGCATCACCCGCCACTCGCCGGAAGGCGTAAACTACAAGAACCGGTCCGAGGAGGTCGGCTGGAAACAGGCCGTTCAGGAATGCGATCAGGGTACCTTCGATTGGACGGCGAATAAGCTGATCGAGCCACAAAATTGACCGTAAGGGTAGCACGATGATTGACCATATTTCCATCCCAGTGAGGGATTTGAACACGAGCGCTTCATTCTATGAGAAGGTCCTCGCACCGCTAGGATTGGAACGCCTCGTCGAGCGTGACCATACGGTCGGGTTTGGGAAGAAGTATCCGGAGTTCTGGATCAACCTTCGCCAGGACATGATCGCGACGCCGGAAGGTACAGGAAACCATGTGTGTCTGCGTGCATCGAGCGTGGACGCGGTGAATGCTTTCTATGAGACGGCGATTGCGGAAGGCGGGAGCGACGACGGAGCGCCTAGGTCCCGCAAAGCGTCGGTGACGACTTATTTTGGTGCTTTCATTCGTGACCCTGACGGTAACAAAATAGAAGCGGTGACTTTTCCGCGTGATTAAAGGGACGCGTGTTAATCCGTTGGCGAAGTATAGAGCCGTTTGTATCTAAAGCGGTCTATTTCTGCCGCACTGTCACCAAACATTCCGACATAAGCTGTCGGTAATAGGCTCGGTTGCGTGCTTCCGTCCCTCGCTCACTCTGTACGATGTGTTGGAATAGCAGTGCAGCGAGACCGTATTCGGATTCCGGGTAGGTTTCGCTCCCCAACACTTCGCCGACAGCATCTGCCGCCGCACCTGCTGCTCTGGCGGTGAATTTTCCCAAACTCATTTTCGTGTTCCCCTCCTGAGCGACATTACGCCGCCAGCCCTTCCCCTTCGACGGTGATACGATGCATCAGGCGGCGCGCGCCGTGATAGTCGTTCACCGCGTAATGCCAACTCGCCCGGTTGTCCCAGAACGCGATGGAGCCGGGCGCCCATTGGAAGCGATAAGTGTGCTCCGGCTTGGCGATATGGTCGTAGAGGATTTTTAGGAAAGGCTCGGCCTCTGCATCCGTCCAACCGTCGATACCGATGGTAAAGCCCGGATTGACGTAGATGGATTCGCGCCCGCTGATTGGGTGGCGAATGATCAACGGATGTACCGCATCCTGGGTCGCCGCCTCGTTATTGCCGAGGCGCCCCGCCGTATCCTCACCCTTTTCGACATAGCGCGCCTGCGGGCCGAAGACGTGGCGGCTCGAATGCACGCCCTTCAACACTTTGAGCATCGCTTTGAACCCGTCGGAGAGCGTCTCGTAGGCCCGGCATGTACTGGCATACATGGTGTCGCCGCCATGGGGCGGCGTTTCGCGGGCTACCAGGATAGAGCCCATGGCCGGTTCGATGTCGTAGGTGTGGTCGGTATGCCAACCGCCGCCGATGTTTTTCTTCTGGTAGGGTTCCTTCAACACCTGAGCGATTTTGGGATGGCCGTCCACATGGGCGAAGAAGCGGTTGATATTGATTGGCGCGAATTTCTCCGCGAAGGCGATGTGATCTTCCGGCGATATGTCCTGATCCCGGAAGAACAAAACGCCGTGCTCTCCGAGCGCGCTCCGCAATGTGCCGACGAGATTGTCCGACAGGTCTTGCCCTAGATCGATCCCTTCGATGAAGGCGCCGACGCCGCCGCCCGAGGGGACAATGTTGATATCGCTGTTGCTCATCGCTCTCACCGCTTGTTATGGGCCGGGAAGCCCACAGTTGATTGTGTGGGAGAAGTGTATTCGGCGCGGACGGCTGGAGCAATGCGGAGGCGACAGGAATGACGGAACTTTGGAGACTTTCGGCAAGTGAGATCACGCAGAAGATTGCGGCGGGCGATCTGACCTGCGAGGCGGTGACGGCGGCGTGTCTCGAGCGGATCAAGGATCGAGAGCCCGAGGTAGATGCCTGGATCTATCTCGATAAGGGCAAGGCCCTGGCGGATGCACGGGCAATCGATGCGGGCCCCTCCCAAGGCATGATCCATGGCGTGCCGGTTGGCGTGAAGGATATTATTGACACAAAGGATATGCCAACCGGGCACGGGACGATCATCCACACGCAAAATCACCCGAGCTATGATGCGCCCTGTGTGGCACAGTGCCGGGCCGAAGGCGGGTTGATGCTGGGCAAGACAGTGACGTCGGAATTCGCCCATCTCACGCCCGGCAAGACCAAGAATCCGCATAATCCGGCGCATTCGCCGGCGGGCTCGTCGAGCGGCTCCGGCGCTGCGGTGGCGGATTTCATGGTGCCGGTTGCATTTGGCACGCAGACCGGCGGCTCCATCGTGCGCCCCGCCGCCTTTAACGGCTGCATCGGTTACAAGCCGAGCTATGGCGACTACAACCCGCTTGGTGTCCACGACAATTCTCGAAGCGTCGACACGCTCGGCATGCTGACCCGGACTATGGAGGATCAAGTGTTGATGCGCGCGGCGGTGATGGGCCTGCCGTATCGGCCACTTAAAACGGTCCCCGTGTCCGACCTGAAAATTGGGCTCTGCCGCACACCCCATTGGGAACAAGCCGACGAGCCAACCCGTGCTCATGTGGAGGGGGCGGCGGTGTGGCTTTCGGAAGCGGGCGCTGATGTCTCCGATTTCGATCTGCCGGATGGGTTTGACGGCCTGGAAGAGGCTTTCGATGTTGTCAGTGCATTCGAATTTTCGAGAGCGCTTGCCTACGAATGGCATAACCACCGGGATAAGCTCAGCGACCGGGTGAAGACAGAGCGGTTGGAATTCGGATGGAGCCTCAGCTACGCAGCCTATCGGGCCGGATTGGCGGCGCTGCAGGATTACCGCAATCGGTTCCACGCCTCGCTTGCGGGATACGACCTATTGATCACGCCAAGCGCCAATGGTGAGGCACCGGCGGACTTGACGACCATTGGTCAGGCGCATTTCAATCGGGTTTGGACGGCGCTTTATTCTCCGGGTCTCAGTCTGCCACTCTTCACCGGACCGCTTGGTCTGCCCATCGGCCTGCAGGTCATCGGGCATCTCGGCGATGACGAACGGTTTCTCGATGCGGGGGATGCGTTATTTCGCGCCCTTGGCTAGGACTGCCGGGCTGCGCTAGCGTGGTGGAAATCAACTAACGGAGCGTTCTCATGTCGAATTTGACGCAAGCGAAGAAGCGCGATTGGACCGTTCATCCAAAAGCATCGACCGCACAACCATTGGTCCCGATCCAGCAAACATTGTCGGAGCTGACTAGCCCTGTTTTTGGCCACAATACGGTCAAGAAAATCGACGCAGATCTGACGAAGAATGCTGCCAAGAAGGGCCAGGAAGCCATTGGCGAGCGGATGATCTTGACGGGGCTCGTTACAGACGAGGCTAATCGTCCCGTTCCCAACGCGCTGATCGAAATTTGGCAAACAAACGCCGCCGGTCTCTATGGCCACAAAGGCGATCAGCATGACGCGCCGGTCGATCCGAATTTCTTCGGTACCGGCCGTTGCGTCACAGACGCCGACGGTCGTTACAAATTCGTGACGATCCGCCCTGGGGCTTACCCAATCGTCCGATTGGGCAATCGTTGGCGGCCCGCGCATATTCACTACTCGATCACTGGCGGCAGCTTCGCGCAACGTCTGATAACGCAATGTTATTTCCCGGGTGACCCCTTACAGGGGGAGGATTTCGTCTATCAAGCGGTGACCAACAAAGCGGCGCGCGAACGATTGATCGTAAAATACGCGCCCGATCATTCGATTTTGGGCTATGCGGCGGGGCAGTCATTCGACATTGTGTTACGCGGCCGTAACGCCACTCCGATGGGGCATTGAGAAATGGCGAAGCAAACAGCCTCGAACACGATTGGCCCATTTTTTCATCACATCATGACGCCGGAAGGCCATGACCTTAAAGGCGTGACGGATAATCATCTGGCAGGCAAGAAAACCAAGGGCGAACATATCCGTGTCGAAGGCCGTATTCTCGATGCGGAAGGCAAACCGTTGCGGGCCGCGATGTTAGAAATTTGGCAGGCGAATGCCGCCGGGCGCTATAATTCTCCCACGGACGACCGCGATGATATCAAATTAGATAAGAAATTCAGACATGACATTGACGTTGTTGTCGATCGTTTAGT
>CAXAGK010000007.1:0-24357 GCA_963968305.1 uncultured Rickettsiales bacterium
TCCAACATCACGCGGTTTGAAACATGACTGATATTTCTGTTACAGCGCCTTTCGATGGTTCAGATATCTCATCTGTACCGAATGCAACGCAGCAAGATGTCGAGAATGCCCTGGCGACGGCGCATGCGCTCTATCGCGACCGCGACGGTTGGCTGTCGAAACCCCGACGCATCGCAATTTTGAAACGAGCCGCGGAGATCATCAAGGAACGCCGCGAAGAATTGGCGCTGGAAGCCGCGCGTGAGGGCGGCAAGCCGTTGATGGACTCGCTGGTAGAAATCGACCGGGCGGCAGACGGCGTCGAGAATTGTGTCGAGGTGTTGCGGGCGGAAGGGGGCCGGGTCATTCCGATGAGCCTAAATCCGTCGTCCACCGGGCGAATTGCGTTTACACAATTTGAGCCAATTGGGCCGGTAGTAGCTGTTAGCGCCTTTAATCATCCGTTCAATTTAATCGTTCATCAGGTCACGCCAGCCATTGCGGTCGGCTGCCCCGTAATCGTCAAACCAGCGGACATCACGCCGCTTTCCTGCTTTGCTTTCGTGAATATTCTATACGAAGCCGGGTTGCCGAAGGAATGGTGCCAAATCGTGGTGCCACAAGATTTGGATGTGGCGACCGCATTGGTGTCCGATCCGCGAAATGCCTTTTTCAGTTTCATTGGGTCGGCGCGTGTCGGTTGGATGTTGCGCTCCAAACTGGCGCCCGGTACGCGCTGCGCGCTTGAGCACGGCGGTGCAGCCCCGGTGATCTTGGCGGCGGACGCCGATCTCGACGATGCGCTGCCGCGTCTTGCCAAGGGCGGCTTCTATCATGCGGGCCAAGTCTGCGTGTCCGTGCAACGGATTTTTGCTCATTCTTCGATTGCCGAGAATGCAGCCGCGACTTTGGCTGAGCTGGGTGCGAAGATGAAGGTCGGCGATCCGACCTCCCGTGACACGGAAGTGGGTCCGTTGATCCGTACGGCTGAGGTCGACCGGGTTGATGAATGGGTGCAGGCGGCAATTGCAGGTGGTGCAAAATGCCTGACAGGCGGTGAGCGGATATCGGAAAGCTGCTACAAGCCGACGGTTCTCTTGAACCCGCCGGAGGATGCCAACGTTTCGACGATGGAAATTTTTGGGCCGGTCATTTGCGTCTATTCCTATGAAGAAATCGATGACGCCATTGAGAAGGCTAACTCGCTTCCCGTCTCGTTCCAGGCGGCGGTCATGACTAAGGATATCGACACCGCGATGCGTGTCTATAACCGTATCGATGCGACGGCGGTGATGGTCAACGAGCACACGGCTTTCCGGGTCGATTGGATGCCGTTCGCCGGTGCACGCCAGTCGGGTCACGGTGTCGGCGGCATACCTTACTCCATGCATGAAATGCAGATCGAAAAGATGATGGTTCTGCGCTCCGACGAATTGTAGGGCGCGAGGATGGGGCATTCACACGATCACGATCACGATCACACCGAGCCGCCCAGTGATCTTGAGTTGCGGGTCAAAGCACTCGAATCGCTTTTGATCGCAAAGGGATTGGTTGATCCGGCGGCTCTCGATGTTTTAATCGATACCTACGAGCATAAGGTCGGGCCGCGCAACGGCGCGAAGGTCGTCGCCAAAGCTTGGACCGAACCAGACTATAAGGCTCGGCTTCTGGAAGATGCGACGGAAGCGATCGCGTCTCTTGGTTTCACCGGCCGCCAAGGCGAACACATGATGACGGTAGAGAACACGCCGTCGCTCCATAATGTGGTCGTCTGCACCTTGTGTTCTTGCTATCCGTGGCCGGTGTTAGGGCTGCCCCCTGTTTGGTACAAAGCCGCGCCTTATCGCTCCCGTGTCGTGTCGGACCCGCGTGGCGTGTTACGGGAATTCGGGACTGAGTTGCCGGATGATATGGAAGTCCGCGTTTGGGATTCGACCGCGGAGATGCGCTATCTGGTGCTGCCCCTACGGCCGGAGGGAACGGAGAATTGGACCGCTGACCGCTTAGAGGCGTTGGTCACGCGCAACTCGATGATTGGTGTCGAGATCGCATCATCGCCGGATGAAGACCAATGAATGGCGGTCATGATTTGGGTGGCATGCACGGCCTCGGACCTATCAATGCGGAGCCGGAGAATGAAGAGCCCGTATTCCATGCGGAATGGGAACGGCGGGCCTTCGCGCTTAATCTGGCGACGGGCTTTCTTGGCAAATGGAATATCGATCAAGGACGCCACGCGCGTGAGCGACAGCATCCGGGCGACTATCTTAGCAATACCTATTACGAAAACTGGCTTGCGGGATTGGAAACGTTGCTCGTCGAAGCCGGGCTTGTGAGTGGAGAGGAATTGCGCTCGGCGGCGCCGGTCGGAAAAGTCGAAGACGTGCGAGTTTTGGTGGCGGAGAATGTGGAAGCTGCGCTCGCCAAGGGCGGGCCGGCGACCCTGGATATCCCGCTTCAGCCGCGATTTGGTCCGGGTGACCGTGTCCGTGTCGTGAACATCCATCCGGATGGCCATACCCGGGCGCCGCGATATGCACGGGGGAAGACCGGGACGGTTGAATTCGATCATGGCGTCCACATTTTTGCGGATAAAAACGCCCATGGCACGAAAGAGGGGCAGCGTCTCTACAGTGTGCAATTCGATGGTGATGGGTTGTGGGGCGCCGACGGCAATTCCCTGGACATGGTGCGGATCGATTTGTGGGAGCCGCATCTGGAGCCGGTGTGATGAGCGGTTCCGGCCTCAATATAAACCTCTTCGCGGGAATGCCGCGTGACGGCAGCGAGCCAGTCTTCAGCGAGCCGTGGGAAGCGCACGCCTTCGCGATGGTGGTGCGGTTGAACGAGGCGGGTGTGTTCACCTGGGTTGAATGGGCGTCAACGCTGGCGGCTGAAATTGAACGAGCGCAGACCGACGGAGACCGAGACTTAGGCGACACTTATTACCGACATTGGCTGAATGCGCTGGAAACGCTTGTTGCGCGTAAGGGATTGCTGGACTTGTCCGATATGGCGCGGCGCAAAGAGGAATGGCGACGCGCCTATCTGGCGACGCCGCATGGCGAGCCGATTGAGTTGTCTCAAGGGCATAACAACGACTAAACCGGATCTCGTGTAACCAAATCACTCCCTCCAGCATCAATGTATTAAGACAGAGCGACCGACGGAGGGGAACCGGGCTCGGTGTTCTGGCATGAAACCTTGGCAGGCGAGCAGCGTTCCAAGGTTTCATTCGAATGACTGACAGTATATCGAATCGCGTCCACTCGAATGGGATGATATTGAGGAGAAGGGTGTTATGGCCGAGTTTGACTATGATATGTTTGTGATCGGTATTGGATCGGGAGGCGTTCGCGCGGCCCGGTTCGCGGCGAATTTTGGCGCAAAGGTCGCGGCGGCAGAAGACCGCTATATGGGTGGAACCTGCGTCAATGTCGGCTGTATCCCAAAGAAACTCTTCGTCTATGCATCGCATTTTGCGCATGATTTCGAAGATGCAGCGGCATACGGCTGGACAGTCGGCGAGACGACTTTCAATTGGCCGACCTTACGCGATAACAAAGACAAGGAAATCACCCGCCTTAACGGTATATACGAGAATATGCTCGGCAATTCTGGGGTAGATGTTTTCAATGCGCGCGCAACCGTCGTCGATCCGCACACGGTCGAAGTCGACGGCAAGCAAGTGACTGCAAAGTATATCCTAGTTGCGACCGGAGGCTGGCCGGTGGTGCCCAATATCCCGGGCAAGGAACATGCGATCACCTCGAACGAATTTTTCCACATGGAGAAATTTCCGAAGCGGGCCATCGTCGTCGGCGGCGGTTACATCGCTGTCGAATTGACCGGTGTTTTTCATGGATTGGGCGTCGACGTGACGCAGCTTTATCGTGGGCCGCATTTCCTGCGCGGATTCGACGAAGACGTGCGACATCATCTCGCCGATGAGATGCGCAAACAAAAGGTGGATCTTCGGTTCAACGCGAATATCGCGCGGATCGAGAAAGACGGCGATGAGTTGATTGCCGACCTTGAGGACGGGACCCAGATGCGGACCAACGTTATCCTCTATGCGACGGGCCGGGCGCCGAATTCGAGCGGAATTGGTCTTGAGGAAGCGGGCGTTGAATTAGGCAAAGGCGGCGCAGTCGTCGTCGATGAAAGTTTCAAAACCTCGGTGCCGTCAATTTACGCCCTCGGCGATGTCATAGACCGGGTGCAACTGACGCCGGTGGCCTTGGCGGAAGGGATGGTCGTCGCCAATGCACTTTTCAACGACAAGGCGGGCGCGGTTGATTATTCGAATATTCCAACCGCTGTCTTCAGCCAACCGAGCATTGGGACCGTTGGCATGACCGAGGCGCAGGCGCGGGATAAGCACGGCAAGGTCGATGTCTATATGTCCGACTTCAAGGCCCTGAAACACACGTTAACGGGCCGGGACGAGCGGACCCTGATGAAGATGATCGTACACCCGGAGACGGATGTCGTTCTTGGCGTCCATATGGTCGGCCCCGAAGCGGGCGAGATCATTCAAGGGATCGGCATCGCGCTCAAAGCGGGCGCGACTAAGGCGACCTTCGATTCGACGATCGGCATCCATCCAACGTCGGCGGAAGAATTCGTCACGATGCGAGAGAAAGCTCCGGACGAGGATCGCCGCGCTGCAGAATAAAATGGCCAACTATTTCTTAACCCCAAGAAGTTAAATATAAAACGGGTTTTTGCAGTGCAGCAAAAACCCGTTTTATTATGACTATGGACGTAGTACAAAGACTGTAATGATCGCTATGGGAAAGTCAGCGAATGCTCTATTATCTCTATGAAATGCAGCGGCTTTGGGCTGCTCCTGTTCAATTGATGGCGGAAGGCGCGAAAGTCGCGCTGAACAACCCGTTCAATCCGCTGAGCCATATGCCGGCCGGTCGAATCATGGGCTCCGCGGTCGATATGGTGGGGCATTTCACGCAGCGTTACGGCAAACCTGAATGGAATATCGCCTCGACGGAAATCGACGGTCGCAAGGTAGACATCACAATCAAGACCGCGATCGATCGAACCCATTGCGATCTAATCCATTTCAAGCGCGCTGCAAAGCGCAATGATCCGAAATTATTGATCCTGGCGCCTCTCTCCGGACATTTTGCGACTTTGGTGCGAGGTACCGTCGAGGCGATGTTGCCCGATCACGATGTCTACGTCAGCGACTGGCGCGATAGCAGCATGATCCCTGCGGTCGACGACAGTTTCGATCTCGACGATTACATCGACTATCTGGTCGATTTTCTACATTTCCTAGGGCCGAATACCCATGTATTGGCGGTTTGCCAACCGTCGGTTCCAGCGCTTGCCGCGACGGCGATTATGTCAGGCTGGCAAGATAATTGTGTGCCGGCGTCCTTGACGATGATCGGTGGACCCATCGATACCCGCAAATCACCGACCCAGGTTAATAAGCTCGCCAAAGAACATAGTATCGATTGGTTTGAGCGGCATGTGGTCGTCGACGTCCCGCCCCCCTATCCGGGTGCATTCCGGAAGGTTTATCCGGGCTTCATACAGCTGACGAATTTCATCGCGATGAATTTCGATAAGCATGTGGCGTCTTACCGCGAGTTGTTCCAGCATTTGGTGCAAGGTGACGATGACGCCGCCGACCGCAAGCGCGCCTTTTACGAGGAATATCGCTCGGTCATGGACTTACCGGCTGAGTTTTATTTGCAGACGGTAAAGGTGGTGTTTCAAGATCATGCCCTGCCGAAGGGCGAGATGGTGCACCGCTGGCACCCTGTGAAAACCGAGAAGATCACCGACACCGCCATCCTTTGTATTGAGGGTGAGCTCGATGATATTTCTGGAATTGGCCAAACGAAGGCGGCACTCGATATCACGCCGAACCTGGCGGATGAAAAGAAGATGTATCATCTGCAGAAAGGCGTTGGGCATTACGGTGTCTTTAACGGCGGCAAATGGCGCCGGGAGATCGCGCCGAAGGTCAAGGCATTCATCCGCACGCATGACCGAGAACTAAACGCCGGGCGTGACGCCGCCGTCTAAAATCTGCGTAAAACTGTCCGCTTGGCGATTTCGCCATAGATCAGAAACGGTGCCGATGAAAAAGTGCCGTATCGCATGACAGAACCTCTTTGGATATTGAACCCATCCGGACAAACCGCGTCCGGGGCTTGGATTGACGACACGCTGCGTGCCCGCGTCATAGAACGGGACATGCGGGACAGATGGCCGCTGGTGGCGGAATTCTCGCGCCAACGCGTCGAAGTCGTACGCGGGATAGATCCCGCCAGTGAAGTCGCGCGGCTTTATGATCTTCGGGGATGGACGGATGGGCTGCCGGTCGTGCCACCGACCACGGGCCGGGTTGAGGAAATGCTCGACTACTCCCCGCTCTCCCGCGATGTGGTAATTGGAGAGTTGGACCCGCTCAAGGGCGTCGCCTCGGTCGAAAAGATCGCCATCAATGCGGTTATGGCGGGCTGCCGTCCCGATTATTTTCCAATCGTTCTGGCCGCGGTTCAGGCGATTGCCGAACCGGATTTCAATTTGCGTGGTGTTCAAACGACGGACGAGAATGTGACGCCGTTGATATTGGTGAATGGCCCGATTGCCCGGCAGATCGTTATGAACGACGGATTTGGCTGTCTTGGTCCGGGTTGGCGCGCCAACGCGACCATTGGACGGGCGCTGCGTCTGATCATGCAGAATATCGGCGGCGGCTGGCCGGCGGTTGTCGCCTTCGCGGGGCTGGGGCAACCCGGGCGCTACACGCTCTGCTTTGCGGAAAACGAGGCGCAAAGCCCATGGACGCCGTTTCACGTGGATGAAGGTTTCAGGGCGGACCAAAATGTCGTCACCGTATTGCGGGCCGAAAGCGCCATTAATGTGACCGGTGGATTGGAGGAAGTGGCAAGCGTCATGGGCTCCGCCGCTTCGGCTTTTTCCTGGCTCCATGGCGGTGTTGTCACAGTGGCAATTTCTCCGGCGACGGCGGCCGCTTTGGCGAAGGATGGTGTTTCAAAGGACGATGCCCGCTGTTGGCTGCATGAGAATGGCCGCATATCGTCTGAGACGCTCAAATCGCTTTGGATTTATCGAAATGCGGGCAAGGCGAAGGAATGGCCCGCATGGGCTATCGCGGCGATTGAAGAGGGCAGGGTCCCACCCGTCGCCGATCCGGACCAAATTACATTGGTGGTCGCGGGCGGGGATATCCCGATTGCCCAGCAAGCTTATTTTCCGACATGGGGATATCCCGATTGTCGTATTATAAAAGAGATTGTCTTGCCGTCCGGTTGGCAACCGATTGAAGAGGAGATGCGAAAGTGAGGCGACCTGGTGATCCATACGATGTGGTGGTGATCGGTGGCGGTATGGCAGGACTGACGGCGGCGCATCATGCGGCGCTTCGTGGCATGGCCGTCGTGTGTATCGACGAAGGCGGCCATATGGGTGGACTGGTGATAAACGTCAGTGCGCTCGACGGCTATCCTGCGATGGGAACGGTCGGCGGCGCTGAGCTGGCCTCCGGACAATTGGAAGCCATCCTGGACCTGGGCGTCGAAATTGTGCCCGACACGGCGACGGCTCTTTCGATTGATGGTGATATTAAAACCGTCTCGACAGGCATGGGCGACCAAAAGGCGAAGCATGTTATTTTGGCGTCAGGTGCCCGTCTGAAATCCTTGGGTGTTCCTGGTGAGGAGAGTTTGTTTGGTCGCGGCGTCTCGCAATGCGCGGATTGCGATGCCGGGTTCTTTGTCGACCAGAAAGTCGTGGTGGTCGGTGGCGGGGATTCGGCTTTGCAGGAAGCATTGCATCTGGCGGATTACGCCAGCGAAATCACTTTGGTGACGCGCGGCAACGGTTTGCGGGCCAAACAGTCTTATATTTCGCGCGCAGCCGAAAATCCGAAATTCACCTTTCGTTGGGAGACGCTGGTTTCCGAAATTACCGGCAGCGATGGTGTCGAGGGTGTGAAACTTATACCGGCGAGCGGTGGTGATGCGGAAGATTTCGCATGCTCCGGCGTCTTCGTATTTGTTGGACTTCAGCCGAATACGGAATTCTTGGTGGGAACGTTGGACTGCGATGACGCCGGTTTTGTGAAGACGGATTCCTCCTTCGCCACAAATGTCGAAGGCGTCTATGCGGTGGGTGCGGTGCGGCAGGGATACTCCGGCCAGCTCGCGAGTGCCGCTGGTGAAGCCGCGAGCGTCGCGGCGTCCCTTCCGGTCTCATAAGGAGAGTTCCATGTCCAAGCCTCGCGTTTCGTTTCCGGAGAAGGGCATCGTTTGGGAGGATATCGAGCCGCAGCTGTCGGAAATGGCGGGTGGAGACGAACGTTGGCGTGACGGGCGCGTGCCGCTCTATGTCTTCAAGGCGACTGACGAGGTGTATGAGGTCGGGCGCGACGCCTATTTCAAATTTTTTGCGGAGAATGCTCTGGGCGGTAAGCGGGCCTTTCACAGCGTCGCCAGGATGGAACGTGAAGTCGTGGAAATGGCGCTCGACCTGTTCCAGGCTCCCGAGGGAGCAAGCGGTGGAATGACCACGGGCGGCACGGAGAGTATTTTCTTAGCGGTGCGCGCCTGTCGAGAATGGGCGCGGGGCACCAAAGGGCGTAAAGGCCCGTTTAATATTGTTGCGGGGGCGAGTGCACATCCGGCTTTCGATAAGGCGGGCGACTCAATGGATATCCCGGTGAAGCGGGTGGCATTGCGCGAAGGCTTCAAGGCCGAAGCATCCGCGATGAAGGCAGCAATCGACGATGACACGATCATGATCGTCGGGTCCGCGCCGTGTTTCCCCCATGGAGTAGTCGATGACATCGCTGAGTTGGGCGAAATAGCTCTCGGTACGGATGTCTGGCTGCATGTCGATGCCTGTGTTGGCGGATATCTGGCACCGTTCGTCAAACGGTTGGGACGGGTGTTTCCCGATTTTGATTTTGCGGTACCAGGTGTGCGCTCGCTTTCTGCCGATCTCCACAAATTCGGCTTTGCGCCGAAGCCGTCTTCGACCGTCTTGTATCGCGCGGAAGAAGATTTTCAGCGCCAGATTTTTGATGTCGATCCGTGGACGTATGGTCGGATGACGACATCGACCCTCGTTGGTACGCGACCGGCAGGGGGGATTGCAGGCTCGTGGGCGGTGTTCAAGCACCTTGGTATTGACGGCTACACCCAAGTGGCCGCCGATCTTATGGAGATGGTTGACGGCTATGTCGCCGGTATCGAAGCGATTCCAGGCCTTCAAATGCATGTTAAACCGGACCTCACCATCATTAATTTTGGATCGGATGAGATCGATATTTTTAGTGTGGCGGAGAAAATGGCGGAATCGGATTGGGTGCCTGGATTAACCCAGCGGCCGAAAGGCATGCACGCGATGCTGTCCATGTTACATGCACCGGCGTGCGAGGCGTATCTGCGTGATCTTGCGAGGGCTGTCTCGACGGTTCGGTCCGATGGTGGTGCTTCGACGTTCACGGCGCGGTACTGATATCCGCGTCGACTGGGCATCTGGTCGCACGGTCCTTTGCGCGCTATGTCTTACCCATGACTGTTATCTTGGAACCTGCCCGTGAGACGGAAGTCGTAGCGGAAACTGAAGTACTCATCCTCGGCGGCGGACCGGCTGGTATCGCCGCGGCGACAGCGGCGTCCCGAACCGGAGCGCGCACGCTTTTGCTTGAGAAATATGGATTTCTCGGCGGCATGGGCACCGCCGCAATGGTCACCAATTTCTGCGGCCTGCACGCGAGTATCAACGGATCAGTGCAACAAGTGGTGCGCGGCGTTGCGGATGATATCTTGGCGCGCCTCGATCGGCTTGGGGGACTGCGGGAACCGCATCCGGTGCCGGCCTCTGATGGCGGTCACGATATCGCGGCTCAAGCGTATGACACGGCGGCCTATAAGATGGCGGCGGATGATTTGCTGTTATCGGTGGGGGTTGATATTCGCTTTCACAGCACTGCTGTTGGCGTCGCAATGGATGGTGATCGGATCGACGCGGTGATCGTTGAGACGAAATCAGGGCGCGCCGCGATCAAGGCGGAAATGTTCATCGACTGTTCGGGTGACGCGGACCTCGCCTATTGGTCGGGGGCGGAATACGAAAAAGGCGACGCGACCGGCTTCATGGCCTATCCGACAACGATGTTCCGGATTGCTAATGCAGACGACGAACGAGTCCACCGAGAGGGTAAGCCGAACCTGACCGAGCTCATAGCCGCGGCGAGTGACGACTTTGACTTGCCGCGTAAAACCGGCGTGCTCGGCTCGCAAGCCCATGCGGGCGAATGGCGGGCCAATCTCACGCAGATAAGTCGAGACGGTGCGCCTGTCGACGGTAGCAATTGGGACGATTTGAGTTTTGCGGAAGTCGAGGGTCGCAGGCAATCGCAGGAATATTTCCGATTTCTGAAGGAACGAGTGCCCGGTTTCGAAGACGCGTATTTATTGGAAACCGCTCCGCAAATTGGCATTCGCGAGACAAGGCGGATTGTCGGCGAATATGTCCTGACCAAGGACGACGTTTTATCGTGCCGGGATTTCAACGATTCCATCGGCTGTAACGGTTGGCCGCTTGAGCAGCATCTGCATGGTTCGGCGAAATGGACCTTTCTAGCCGGTCGTGGATATCACCAGATCCCCTACGGGACGACGCTCCCCAAAGGTGTCGATAATTTACTGGTCGCGGGCCGGTGCGCTTCGACGACACCGGAAGGCCAGGCATCATTGCGGGTTAGCGGTCCCTGTTTTGCGATGGGGCAAGCGGTCGGTACGGCAGCCGAACTTGCGCGTAGCGATGGAGTGAAACCGGCTGATATTGATCGTAACGCCTTGCAGAATCGTTTGGTCTCGGACGGCGCCTTCATCGGTGACAAACAGCTTTAGAATTGTACTTACAAGAGAATAGGTAGCAGGAAAATGGGTGAATTCAGTTATACGGAAACCGACGGTCACGTTCTTACGGTTACGTTGAACCGGCCAGAGCGGATGAATGCATTGCATTCGCCGGCGCATTTTGAACTCGACAAAGTTTTCAACGATTTCGAAGCCGATCCGGATCTCTGGGTTTGTATTTTGACGGGAGCAGGTGATCGGGCGTTCAGTGCCGGTAATGACCTTAAGTTCCAAGCCGAAGGCGGGACACGCGATAAGCCGAAAAGCGGTTTCGGCGGCATAACCGAGCGTTTTGACCGCACCAAGCCGATGATCGCGGCGGTGAATGGTGTCGCCATGGGTGGCGGGTTCGAGCTCGCGCTGGCTTGCGATGTGATCATCGGGGCAGAGAATGCCCGCTTTGCTCTACCGGAGCCCCGTGTCGGATTGGCTGCGCTCGCGGGTGGTTTGCACCGACTGCCCCGCGCCATACCGCAGAAGAAGGCGATGGGCATGATCCTGACTGGCCGTCACGTTCCGGCGGCGGAAGGTCTTGAGATTGGTTTCGTCACCGAACTAGTGGGGGAAGGCGAAGCTCTGAACGCCGCCAAACGGTTCGCGGCTGAAATCGAGAAATGCTCGCCGGTCTCTATCCGCACCAGCCTCGATGTCGTGCGTCGCGGTTTGGAGCACGCGTCCGTCGAAGAAGCTATGTTGGCGGAATACGAGAGCGTCAATGTGTTGCGCAACAGCGAAGATATGATCGAAGGTCCGAAAGCTTTCGCCGAGAAACGTGATCCGAACTGGAAAGGGCGGTAGGGGAGGCCCAGGACGGGGCGCGCTAGTACAACACCTTCTCGTACTCGCGCTTCACTTCCGCATGGGTCTCTTCGGGCCGGTCGCCGCCGATTTGGTCGACGATCATTTGCCCGATAGTTGGCAGCACTGAACGCTCGACCCGCGTTTCGGACTTCCAAAGACCTGAGCGCATGATCGCCTTTGCGCAATGCAAATAGATCTCCCGTGCTTTGATGACGAGCACGGTGGCGGGAAGTTTTCCCTTAATCTCGAATTGCGCGAGGAGGTCTGCATCGTCTCGAATCTCCGCATCTCCGTTGATGCGTAAAACTTCATCGACGCCAGGGACGAAAAATATCGTGCCGACAGCCGGGTTCGCTAGAATGTTGGTAAGAGTGTCGAGCCGGTTGTTCCCGGGGCGGTCCGGGATCGCGATGGTCTGATCGTCAAGGACTTTCACAAATCCGGGGGCATCACCGCGCGGGGATACATCGGCAATGCCGTCTTCTCCGGTTGTCGAGATCACCATAAACGGTGACAGTTCAATGATGTGTTTGCTGTGTTGCTCTAGTTGCGGAATGACTTTTTGCGCCGCGCGACCCTTTGGCTGGCGGTAAATCTCACGCAGTTGATCGACGGTTTCGACGCGTGCCATCGGTACTCTCCCTTAATGCAATTCGATTTCGCCATCTTCCACTACACTCGGTGAAAGGTCGAGCGGCTTATCCGATCTGGGCCAGGGCCCGGTCAACCATGTCGTCGCCATAATCGCGCCGTGCTGTGGCTTCCCGCATGCGGCCGTCTTCCAAGTCATGAGCGAGGTCGACGATATTGCGATCTTGTGGATTACCGAGGCCGCCGCCTCCCGGTGTTTCCATCCGCACCGTTTCTCCAGCTTCAAGCGTTAGCAGGCGTTGCTTCGGTGCCATGGCTTCTTCGCGATTGGTGCCATGATTTCGCACGATCCGGCAATTCCCACCCGGCTTCCCGCCCGCATAGCCCTCAGCGGAAGTGAGATAGCTGTCCGCGCGCCCGGAGAAGGTCGTAGCATCTTCGAGGATTTTAACATCCCGTACGACGCCCATGCCGCCTCGGTGGCGTCCGGCGCCACCTGAATCGACCACCAGCGCGTATTCCTCGACCATCAACGGATATTCGTGCTCTACAGCTTCCGCCGGCATGTTCAGCGAATTCGTGATGTGGCAATGGGCGCCGTCCATACCGTCGAGTGCGTCCCGCGCACCGTTTCCACCTGCAAGCGTTTCCAAGTAGACATAGGTGCCAGCGTGTTTCTTTGATTTGCCGGAAAATACCATCGCGCCCAGGACATCGTGGCAGGACGCCATGGCTTTCTCCGGCGGTAATAATCCTGCAAATGCGCCGAAGACCGCGCCGGAAAGCTTCTGGCATGTCGTGGTCCGTGCGCCGACCGCAGCCGGATAATGAGGATTGACGATGGTGCCGTCGGGCGCGGTGAACTCGATGGCATCGAACAACCCGCTGTTTGCCGGTAGTTCTGGATCGAGCAAGGCTTTGATCGCATAAGCGACCGTCGCCATCACGCCGGTCGGCATGATGTTATAACCGCCGCGTGATTGCGGACCGGAACCCGTAAAATCGAGGTGCATCCGGTCGCCCTTGACGGTCACGGTGGCCACAAGCGGCAACTTGTCACCGCCGAATCCATCATCGTCCATCCACGTTGTGAAACTATGCGTGCCGTCCTTTAGGTCGGCAATCCGCGCCCGTAGTCGTCGCGCGGTATATATCATCAAATCTTCGACTGCCCAGTCGACAGCTTTGCTTCCCATACGCTCGACGAGTGCGACGACTTGTTCCGCCCCCAATGTGTTGGTTGCGATCTGCACCTTGAGGTCGAGCAATCGATCTTCCGGCTCCCGCGTGTTCTGGATGATCATCTGCATGATACCGTTATCGAGCACGCCCTTGTGGACCATTTTGACCGGAGGGATGCGGATGCCTTCCTCGAAAATGCTGGCGGCACTGGGGCTGATCGAGCCGGGTACGGAGCCACCGACATCCGCATGATGGCCTAGGCACGCTGCAAAGAACTTGATTTTGCCGTCATAGAAGATCGGTGTGATGATTGAGATGTCGGGCAGGTGCGTGCCACCGGCGAGATACGCGTCATTGCAGACGAACGCGTCGCCCGGATAAATCTCCGCTATGGGGAAATCCCGCAAGACGGCATCGACACCACCCTTCAGCGATCCCAGATGGATCGGGATATGTGCCGCCTGTCCAATGGAGCGGCCGCCGGCGTCGAACAGAGCCACGGAGCAATCCCGTCGTTCCTTGATATTCGGCGAAAAAGAAGAGCGGACGAGTTTAGCGCCCATCTCCTCGATAATCGCGAGGACCCGATTGTTGAAGACCTCTATTTCAATGGCGTCGATGACTCTTTCATCCGATGCGGTCGTCATGTACTTGGCTCCAGAACCAGGTTACCGATCTTGTCGACGGTGATGCAGTAGGTTGGTGGGATAACACTTGTTGAGCTCATTTCCTCGACGATAGCGGGGCCGGCGATTTCATCGCCCGGCGATAATTTGGATCGATCGTAGACGGTGGCCTCAAGCCAACCGCCATTGGCGCCGAAATGGACGCGTCTTTTAGCGATCCCGGCGGAGTCATCTCCGCCATCTTCCGCGCTTTGCATCGGCGGTTTAGGTGTTTCGCCGACGGCTTCCAGGCGGCAATTGACGATTTCGACGTTCCGCTCCTGGATGTCATAGCTGTATTGCGCCTTATGCTCTGCATGGAAAGCGGCGACGAAAGTCTCCAGGAAAACTTCGGACACAGGGCAATTGAACTCCACGCGTACTTCGAAGCTTTGTCCTTCGTAGCGCGCTTCGACGTACCGACGGAACGAACGGGCTTCTATCGGGACGTCATCCGTCGCGAGCCATTCTTCAGCTTGAGCTTCCAGAGTCGCGAAGGCTTCCTGGACCCGTCGCCAGCCATCTTCCTCGGCTCGGCGCAGGATGGTGCGGACAAAATCAAAAGTGAGATCGGATAGCAAAATACCGCGCGCGCAGAGCGTGCCGGGCTCTCGGGGAATGAGGATACGCCCGCAGCCAACCTCATCGTTGACGTCGGAGGCCAACAGCGGTCCGGCACCGCCGTAGGCGAAGAGTGCGAATTCCGCTGGGTTGTGGCCTTTGGCGGAGGCAACAGATCGGATAGCGCGGGCAATGCCCGAGGCCGCGACCCGGATAATGCCGATGGCGGCGTCTTCAATTGAAAGTCCGAGTGGCTTGGCGATTTTGTCTTCAATGGCGCGGCGCGCCGCATCGGCATCCATGGCCATGCGGCCACCGAGAAGGGCTCCTGGGTTCAACCGGCCGAGCGCAATATTGGCATCCGTCAGCGTGACTTCTTCGCCGCCGCGCCCATAGGCGACGGGGCCTGGGTCAGCACCGGCGCTGTGCGGTCCGACTTTGAGAGCGCCGCCGCCGTCGATCCAAGCAATGCTGCCCCCGCCGGCGCCTATGGCGTTGACGTCGATTGCCGGCGATTTGACCGGGTGGCCCGCCACCGTTCGTTCCGATGTGAAAAGTGGCCGCCCGTTCAGGACTAAGGAGACATCGGTGCTCGTGCCGCCAACGTCAAAGGCCAAAACGTCGGGTTGTTCCGCTGCTTTGGCAACGGCAGCGGCGCCGACAACACCGGCGGCAGGGCCGGAAAGGCACGTGCGTACGGGAAAGGTCGCCGCCGCCTCGATGGTGAGCAATCCACCGTTCGAGTGGATGATATAAGGGGAACGGTCGATGCCGAAATCGGCGATGCGATCTTCAAGTTTGCCGATATAAGCTTTCATGCGCGGCCCGACGTAAGTGTTCACCGCGGTCGTCGACGTGCGTTCGTATTCGCGAAACTCGGATAAAACTTCACTCGATAGGCTGACAAAGGCATCAGGCAGAATACGCCGAACGATATCGCTGGCCTGTTGTTCGTGCTCCGGAAACTGATAGGCATGCAGGAAACAGATCGCGACAGAAGTGATGCTGGCATCCCGAAGTTGCAGGGCGGCGGCCTCGACGGACTCGAGATCGAGAGGTGTCAGGACACGGCCGTCAACGGCGATGCGTTCCGGTATTTCGATGCGATGTGCCCGCCGGGCCAAGGGTTCCGGGCGCGTGATCTCGTAATCATAGAGATGAGGGCGAATTTGGCGGGCAATTTCAAGGACGTCGCGAAAGCCTTTGGTGGTCAATAACCCGATTGTCGGCGCCCGGCGTTCCAGCAACATGTTGAGGGCGACAGTTGTGCCGTGGCCCAGGTATCCTATTTCCGACGGATCGATATTATGGGTCTCAATCAGTTTCGATAGGCCGATCTCGACGGCTTCCGACGGCTCGCTGGGCGTAGACGGGGTCTTGTGGTAATGCAGTTTGCCTGCGTTTTCGTCGAGCAAGGTAAAGTCGGTAAAAGTGCCGCCGACATCGACGCCTATTCTATACATACGGTGTGTTCCGGTAACTCTTATCGAATGGTCCAACCGCCATCGATGGTGAAGGCCGCGCCGCGCATCGCGGCACCAGCATCGCTGCAGAGATAGACCGCACCGGCGGCAATCTCTTCGACGGTGATGAAACGCTTCATGGCCTGATGGTAAGGCATCTTCTGTTCGAGATACTCATCGATCACATCCTCCGTCGATTTCTGCCGTTCCGCTGCAAACGTTTCGATGCGGTGTTCGCTCAAATTGGTGCGCACGGTGCCGGGGCAAATCGCGTTGCAGGTGACACCAGTCATGATGGTCTCTAATGCGACGGCTCGTGTGAGGCCCATGATAGCGTGCTTCGAGGCGGTATAGCCGGACGTGTTAGGCGACGTGACCTGCGAATTGACCGAGGCCGTGTTGATGATCCGGCCCCAATCGCGCTCCTTCATTTGCGGTAACACCATCTGTGTGGTCAGCATGGCGGAGGTCACGTTGACGGCGAACATGTCATTCCAAACGTCGAGCGGAAATTCCTCGACCGAGGCGCGGTGTTGCATGCCGGCATTGTTGATCAAGACATCCACTTTGCCGAAGGCATCGTTCGCGGCATCAATCATCGCTTTGATTTCGTCGGGCTTTCGCATATCGGCGCCATGGTGGATCGCTTTCACGCCGAAATCGGACTCGAGAGCGGACCGCGCATTCTCAATATCGGCCGCATCGCCAAAACCGTTCAGCAGAACGTCGCAGCCTTCTTTAGCGATCGCGCGGGCATATCCAAGCCCAATGCCGCTTGTCGAGCCGGTAATGACCGCCGCCTTACCATCGAGAAATCCACCCATATTCACGAGCCTTTTTGCTGTTTCCCTGATCTGGAACAAAGCTATGTCGTGGGACGCAGGGGGAAACCGTGTTCACTGTGGTACATCGAATTGCGCCTGGGTATCGGGGCTGGCACTATGGAATTTGTCCTTTTAAACCTGGGTGTCCGACTGCTTGTCCGCAGAGAGCCCTTCCGACGATCCGGCCGCATTCGAGCAGGCAATTTCACACGGCATCCGATTTTGGCGTCGTCAATCAGCTGATGGTGCCAACGTGAAACCGAAGCGTGTCTTAGTGGACTTGCTGGTTGATCACCCGGTCTACTACCTCGGCAATCTGATCCTTGGAAAGTATCTGGAATTGACCCGCGGATTAAAACCTTGGGCACTGGTTTCCGGCGCCACGGATCAAAAAATAATACTATTGGCACGCAGTTTCGGAATCGAGCAATTCACGTTCGTGCGTGATAAAGCCGCGAAAGACGTCCGCCCGGAAGCTGCTCAGATTATCGCACAACTGGAAGGGCTAACAGGTCATGAGTTGCGACGCCGGTTCTTGGGGTTGAACGAGAACGGTTTACCGGTCGGCGATCTTCTCTATGACACTGACTTGTGGGAAACTCGTCAGGTAACGATGCACGAGGTCGATGATCATTTGCGGGCCTATGTAGCGCTGATGCTGAATTACTATGCGCTCTTCGATCGGCTATTGCAGGACGAGGAAGTAGGTGCCGCTGTTGTGGGACATCTGGTCTATCTGCGGTTTGGTATTTTGGCTCGGTTGGCGGCAGCGCAGGGGGCGGGTATTTACACGCGCTACGGCGGTAAGGGGATGCGTATCCAACGCCGTTGGGGTGTGGAGGCGGCGTCGGATGTGATGACCAGAATCATACCGGGTCATATTGATCGAGCTTTGAGGGAAGAGGGTGAGGCCGCCATCCGAACCGCTGAAGAGACACTTCATCGACGTATGGGCGGCAGCGGCAATGAATTCGAATTTTTGAATGAAGAGGGATATTCCCCAGCGCGGCGGAAAATATCGACGAATGAGCTCAGCCAGTCGATGGGACTCGGTAGTGATCGGCCGAAAGGGTTACTCATGCTGCATGCTTTTTCGACGCCAATCATTTCTCCCCAGGGCTTCTATTCGATGATTTTTATGATTGGTATCTCCAAACGCTTGAGGCCGTGCGCGATCAGCCGGAGATAGATTTGTTGGTAAAACTTCACTCAAACTTGGCCCATTACACCGACGATCTGGAGACGGCGTCGAGAGCCTATGCGATCGCGCGCGATGTGGCGCATATTCATGTGGTCCCTGAAGGTTTGAATACGGCGAGCCTCGCGCAGTTTGCGGATTTTCTGATTACCGTTAACGGCAAGGCGGGTCTGGAGTTTGCCGGTTGCGGTATGCCAGTCATCTTAGGGGGGGCGTGGTTTTTTTTGCGGGCAATGGCTTTAGCGAGGAACCGCAAACCGCGGATGCCTACTTGGAGGCGGTAGCCCGAGGGCCGCAAATGAGTCAGGACGAGACGCAGTAGATGCGGGCCCTGATTGCGAACGATCTTTTTTATCGCAGGTTTATCGTTGATTGCAGGTACCTGCCGGACACGCCGTACAGCTTTTGGAAGCCGTTCGATGAGGGCGCTTTCTGGCGTGGCTATGTCGAGGCGTTGGTAAGTGGTGGTATCGCGGATGACCCTTTCTCCCAGGCGATGGGGACGGGGCATGATGAGAATTCTGACACGTTTCTGCATCTGGCCTGATAAGCTGTCGGTGGGTATCTGTCGTAGGAGAGCGCCATGGCCAATCGACCAAAGACCGTCCTGACCCATCGGGTTTTTCCGGAAACTGTCTCGATGCTCGAGGATTGGACCGATGTCATCACCAATGATGGCGATACCTCGCTGCCTAGAGATGAAATCATAAAACGTTGTCGCGACGCTGACGCTATGATGGTGTTCATGCCGGACTCAATCGACGATGATTTTCTCGCGCAATGCCCAAAATTGAAGATCGTTGCCTGTGCGTTGAAAGGCTATGACAATTTCGACGTCGAGGCCTGCACCGGGCGAGGTGTGTGGGTCACAATCGTGGATGATTTATTGACCGTGCCGACTGCTGAACTTGCGATCGGTTTATTGATCGGAATTGCCCGACACGTGATGATCGGCGACCGAGATATTCGTGCCGGGCGCTTTACCGCATGGCGGCCGACGCTCTATGGTATGGGGCTCGCAGGGCGGACTGTCGGCATTGTTGGAATGGGCCGAGTCGGGCAGGCCATCGCTCAACGGTTGCAAGGATTCGACGCCACGGTTCTTTATGCGGATGACCAAGCACTCAATCCGGTGACCGGCGCTTCATTGCATCTCATACGCGCCGGATTTGAGGAGCTGATTTGCCGTGCGGACTATATCGTCCTTGCCACACCGCTGACCGCGGAGACACTGCATATGATTGATAGAGGCGCTATCGACATGATGAAGCCGGGAGCAATTTTGGTGAATCCGGGGCGCGGTTCCGTCGTCGACGAGATGGCTGTGTCCGACGCATTGGCCGACGGTCAGCTTGCGGGATATGCGGCCGATGTTTTCGAGTTTGAAGATTGGGCTCGGGCCGACCGGCCGCAGGAAATTCTGCAGACATTGCTGGCGCAACCTGAGAAAACGCTCTTCACGCCCCATATCGGCTCTGCCGTCACGGATATCCGAAAAGCCATCGAAGCAGAAGCAGCTACGAGTATTCTAGAAGCGTTGAGAGGGGATCGCCCGACTGGCGCGGTCAACGACATCTCTTGATCACGGAGTTTTGCGTGGATTTTTGAAGCCTCCTTGAGGCATAAAATATCGAATGGAATGTTTAGGACGTCAGGGGAAAGAGATTTAGTCATGCGCAAATTTCTGATTGGAAGCGCCATTGTCGCCGTAAGTATGATGGGCGCTGCTTCGCTATCTGCTCAAGGCAAGAAGGAAGTGCATATCACAGGTACAGACCTTGGCGAAGGCATTCATATGCTGGTCGGACAAGGTGGGAATATCGGCCTGTCGGCGGGACCGGACGGTGTTTTTATGATCGACGATCAGTTTGCGCCGCTAACGCCAAAAATATTAGCGGCCGTTGGGAAAATTTCCGAAGAGCCGATCCGCTTTGTCCTTAATACGCATTGGCATTTCGATCACACAGGCGGAAACGAGAATCTTGGTAAGGCCGGTGTGGCCATCGTTGCCCACGACAATGTGCGCAAACTGATGAGCGCCGATCAATTTCTGAAAGCTTTTGGGAAAAAAATTCCAGCAGCACCGGAGCTAGCGTTACCCATCGTGACGTTTTCGGACGGAGTTACGTTTCATTTGAACGGTGAGACCATTCGCGTTTTTTACGCTCCGGCCGCACATACGAATGGTGACTCCGTGGTTCATTTCGTCGACGCCAACGTCATCCATATGGGCGATACATACTTTAATGGACACTATCCGTTCATCGATTTTCAGCACGGCGGCTCGATTGACGGTGTCATCAAGATTGCCGACAAAGTGATCGCGATGACGGGTCCGAAGACGAAGATCATACCGGGGCACGGGCCGCTCTCAAATAAAGCCGAATTGATCGCCTATCGGAATATGTTGGAGAGTATCGGCAAGCGTGTCGCCGCCGCAGTTGCAGGCGGTAAAAAACTGGAAGATCTTTATGCGGCCAGCCCGACGGCGGAATTCGATGCTGATTGGGGCAATGGATTTCTTAAGCCGAAGAAGTTTCTCGAACTAGTCTACACGGGGATGAAGAACTAACTCTTAACGGTTTTCCTTCGCCGCGCTGTGGCGGGTCGCCGAATCTACGGCCTTGGCGTCATTGGGGGTTTGGCCGTAGCGGCCTTCAAGAAAGATCTCGATCATCTCTCTCATCGCCAAGAGATGCCCGTTTTCCGCAGCTTGTTTCGTTCATCTGAAGGCTTCGGCATCAGATTTCTCGACGCCGAGCCCTTCTGTATAATAGCTGACCATATCAAACATCGCGACGGAGCTGCCGAGTTCCGCCGCTTTGCGGGTTTGCGGTACAGCTTCCGCATGCCGTCCCATCATAGTGAAGATGAGGGCGGCCGGTTGATATGAGGGGATGTGATCTGGGCGTGGCGCTATCGCGCGCTTGATCGGCGAGATGGCGTCGTTGTAACGGCGCACGAAACTGAGCGTTCCGGCATAGTCGTATTGCGCGGCCCAATCGTCCGGGCGTAGCTGGGCGATCGTGCCCTGTACTTCGCTCGCTTCGGCGAAGGCCCCGTGCTCGATAAACGTTTTGGCGAGTAGCTTCAAGATTTTTGGATCATCTGCATTCTGTTCGGCGGCGAGCTGGCATATTTCAATGGCGCGGTGATCTCTGCGTTAGGCGCATTCGGTGACCAGATTGCTCTGTGCCGACGCGGAGTGCATTGCGCATGATATCAGTAAAACGAGAACGGCATTTCGCCAAGAGTGTTTCATGAATCCATCCTAACCGACGATGAGCCGGGCAAGCCATCGATACGCGATAACGATATTTTCACTTGTCCGCGACCGTCGCTTACGTAGGCTAATTATAACATGTGTTGAAATGGAAAGTTTTCGGGAGACGTAAAATGGCCAGTGGTGAGAAGGTTCTGATTGTGGGAGTGGGGAGCGGGTTGAGTGCTTCGATGGCGAGGCTTTGCCAAAAAGAAGGCATGAGCGTCGCCTTGGCGGCGCGAAACGTGGACAAATTGAGCGCACTTGCGGCGGAGACAAATGCGAAAACGTATGCTTGCGACGCAAGCGATCCGGCGGCAGTGGAAAAACTGTTCCAGGACGTCAATGGAGATATCGGGGAGCCCGATTTGGTCGTCTTCAATGCCAGTGCCCGTGTGCGAGGCGGTGTGCATGAAATTGATCCAATTGCCGTGCATAAGGCGATCACTGTGACCTGTTATGCCGGCTTCCTTGTCGGCCATCACGCCGCGAAGCAGATGCGTGCTCGTGGTAGCGGCACAATTTTATTCACCGGCGCGTCAGCAAGCGTGAAGGGGTACCCCAACTCATCGGCCTTCGCGATGGGTAAGTTTGGGCTTCGCGGTCTTAGTCAAAGCATGGCTCGAGAATTGGCGCCGGAGAACGTGCATGTCGCGCATTTCGTGATAGATGGCGGTATTAACGCGGGTCCAGGCGACGAAAGAGCCGCGAAGCTTGGAGAGGACGGCACGTTGGAGCCGGATGCGATTGCGGAGACCTATATGCATATCCACCGACAACATCGCAGCTCTTGGACTTGGGAAGTGGAATTGCGGCCGTGGGTGGAGAATTTCTAAGACGGAAACTCGGCCTTGCTTGTTAGTGCTCGTAGAATTCGATTTGCCATTCCATATCGTCGTCAGTGAGCGGGTATTCATTTGCACCCCTTGCTCGGAGGAGTGAATTAAGCCGTACCTTCGCGACTTTTCTTTGTAGCTGGACCGCCATGCGCATCGTCATACCGGCTTTCCAGCAAAGAGAAGTCACGGCCTTGCCACTACCGGAGCCGAGCATTTTAGTCACGACTTCAGACGGCAGGCCCGACATATGGGATATGGCGTAGCGCGTGAAGTGGCTGTCGTTGATGTCGATGGCTTTCTTGACGACGTCTTCCGTAAGTTTCCCTTGTTTGAACAGTTTTCCCGCGCGTTCCATCGCTTTTTCTCTCGCGGTGTCAGTTTCTGTGTCCAGAAGTTCGTTGGAATCGATGCGTTTGCGAACTTCCATTCGCATTTCGTCGACCGCCTTTTCTTCGACATCGTTGTTTTCGATCAGGCGCTCGAACAACGCGGCACTCACGAAACTTGCAATCCGGCGAACAGTTCTGACCGGAAGGTTGCCGCGGTCGACGAGGGGCGGATGCCATTCCTCATGACCCTCCGCTTCGACGGCAATCATGTCGATGGTTTTCTCGCTAATCTTAGCGCTCTTATTCTCCAGCAGCGCGGGAATGGCGTTCTCGTCACCGCTTTCGATGATGGCATCGACTACTTCTTGCGGTAGTTCCTTGCGCTTGGCGATCGATGTCATGGCGCCGCTCTCTATTCCGAATGCTACGATTTCAAGCAGATCCTTATCGCTCAATAGCGGTGAGTATTCGAGAACAGGGGCCGAGACGACGGATTCCGCGTCTTCCGCCAAACGGCGCACAACGTTCTTCGGAACATTTCGAGCGTGTTTGATTTCATCGGAGACGATGGCGCGGACGTCTCGCATCTGATCGCGCGCCAAGGTGTCGAGAATATCGAGCGCCATCTTCGATAGCTTGTCTTGTTGATCGACTGAAATGTCCGGTAATAGGCGCCCAAGTTTGTGCGCGACTTCCTTGCGGACTTCTTCGTCTGGATCCTTTGCTAGGATCATATCCGCTTGCAGGGGGGTGCCATCGTTATCGGCAATTTCGCGGCGGACTAAGGGGTCTTTGTCATTGGTGAGGAAATATAGAATTTCCGGCTCGATATCCTCTTGCATGGCGAGATTTCGCCGTTCCGCGACATCGCCATTCTCAACGATAACCTTAGCCTGATCGTAGTTCGGCCGTTTCCCTTTCGGCTTTTTCTTACGCTTTTTGCGTCGCTGCTTCCCTAGAACCCAACCGAGCATTTCCGTATGTCACCTTGATCAATTTCGTAGTTTCAAATGTAATTTAGATGCCGTGCGCGCAAGAGACGTTATCATTTAATCCTCTGAAAGGGTGACTTGGCAACGCTATGTGTTAAGGCGGGCGACGACTATTTTATAGCTTCCATGACCTTGCCGATCAGGCCGTCCGTGCTTTTTTGTTTGATCCAACGGAAAACAGCGACAAGATCAAGTTCGCGGTCGAGCCAGACGATGTTCTGACCCGCACCAAGAGCGAAGAAGCTGGATGCCGGAGCGCTTGGAAAGAGCGTGCGTCCGGTGTTGAGCCACCACATGAAACCGTAATTGGGATTGCACGGAGACGGTTCGCACAGTGCGTCGACCCAACTTTCGCCCATGATCCTCTGGCTGCCCCATAGCCCATGATTAAGAATGAGCGATCCGAACCGCGCGTGATCGCGGCTGGAAATCCACAATCCGCCGCCCCAATGCGCACCACCCGGGACCGATTGCATTCGCTTGCCGTCGATTTCCACCCATGAATTCTCGTAACCGTGCCATTCCCACGTATCGCTGGCACCAATCGGATCCATGACGGATTCTTTCAGTACTTCGGGTAGCGGCCGACGGAAGACTTGCATCAAGGATAAGGCCAGCCGATTCACCCGCACGTCGTTATATTCGTAAAACGTACCGGGTTTTTGCAGGTCACGATGCGTGCCTTTCTTCGAATTGTCCGCACCGGCACCGACGACTCTGTTTCGGTCGACCAGGTCGGG
>CAXAGK010000008.1:0-24114 GCA_963968305.1 uncultured Rickettsiales bacterium
AGCCGCGGTGGCGCATTTCTCGACTTCGGGTGTCATGCAACCGTTGGCGCGAAATTAGACGTGGCGAGATGTTGGCGCCGCGGTCGGTCCCATCGGTGCCGGATTGCTGATCGGAATAGTGACGCCCAAGGTAATGCATCTGGTGCTTGCCGCGATATGCGCCGTCACTTTGTTATTGTTAATGACATCTTAAATGTGGCGTCGGAGCGAGAGTTGAAGTCGTTCCAGGCTGGCCATTTGTTGGCGGCTGGCCGATTGTTGCGGGATTGTGTCAATTCGTAGCCCAGCATGACCACTTCCGGCGAAACAGAACAAAATAAACCTGATACTGGTTGGCGCAGTCTCTGGCTGTCCTCCTGGGCGCTATCGCTGTCGCTTTTTGGCGATGCGTTGATCTATATCGTCTTGCCGGTCAATGCGGACCTGTTCGGCATTAGCCTCGCTTGGGTCGGTGTGTTGTTGGCGGCCAATCGGATCATTCGCACTTTCACATACGGATTCGTCGCACAATTGGGCGAACGGATCGGGCTGAAAAACCTCTGCATTCTGGCGTGCTGCACGGCTATTCTTTCAACGGCAGGATACGGATTTTTACACGGCGGCTGGCCATTATTGGGTTCACGTGTTGTTTGGGGTTTGTCTTATGCCGGGCTGCTGCTCGTCACCTTGGCCTATGCGGCGCGGGACCGGGCGAAGACCGGCACACGGGTTGGCGTGAGCCGCGCCATTGAGCAGGTCGGGCCACTTCTGGCATTGACCGTCGGCACGTGGCTTGCGGGCATCGTCGGACCTCGAGACGTGTTCCTGTATTTGACCGTGGCTGCACTCATAACCTTGCCGATGGCGTTTCTATTACCGTCGAAGTCGGATGATGGGCCCCCCGTGGCACCGTCGGCCCGGCCCAGCATGTTCCCGAAACCGGATCGCTTCGACATTCTGATTTTCTGGATGGGGGCGGGCATCGACGGGGTCTTTACGCTCACCATCGTGATCATGTTTGCGCAGCAAACCTCGGTTGAACTCGCCATGGTTTCCGGTGGATTGATTCTGGCGGCCCGGCGGATTGCGGAAATGGTGGCCGCACCCGCATCTGGGGCCATCGCCGACAAGTTTGGCGTGCGCCGTCCCTTGATCGCGTCGTCGATTTTTGTCGTGGCGGGCTTTGTACTTGTCGGTATGGGATGGCTTGTGTCGGGATCACTCCTGATTGTCATCGCGCGGGGGGCACTCGGCACCCTGTTCCCCGCCGCGGTCGCTCATTTCGCACCGGCGGGGGTGTTGCAGCCCTTGGCGCGAAATCAAACCTGGCGTGATATCGGCGCGGCGGCGGGGCCGCTCGGCACTGGGGTCTTACTCGGGGTTTTCTCACCGGAAGTCATGCATCTCGCGATTGCCGTGATTTACGCGATCAGCTTTATTTGGTTGATGATGTCGCCGATCTGGCGACGCGCACCTGAATAGCGCCGCTTGCCGCTCCGACCATCGGAAATACCTGTTCGAAGAGTGGTTTCACGGAGGGCCGAATGGGCGAGCGTATTCTCGAAGGTATTAAGGTTGTCGAACTTGCGACATATATCGCGGGGCCAGCATCGACCGTGGTCTTGGCGGATTTTGGTGCGGATGTGATCAAGATCGAGCCTCCAGGCCGGCCCGATCCCTATCGTGGCGGACATCTGCGCGGCAGCGACGCACCAAAATCCGAATACCCCTACGGCTATATCGTTGACAATCGAAACAAAAAGGGCGTCGCCCTCGACATCAAGACCGAGGTTGGGCGTGTCGCCTTTAATCGGTTGATCGAAGGGGCGGATGTCTTCGTCACTAACATGCCTATTCCGACACGTGAGCGTTTGAGCATTTCCTACGGGGATATTCGTGCCATTAACGAACGCATCGTCTATGCCTCGATCTCCGCTTATGGCGAAAAGGGCCCGGAAGCGGGACGGCCGGGTTTCGATTCGACGGCGCTTTGGGCGCGTACCGGATTGATGGACTTGGTGAAGCCGGGACCAGACTCGCCGCCCGCACGTTCCTTGCCGGGCATGGGGGATCACCCGACGGCGATGTCTTTATACGCGGCGATCATGACCGGATTGTTCCGCCGCGAACGCACGGGCAAGGGCGGGCACGTCTCCACGTCGTTGATGGCCAATGGCGTCTGGTGGAATGGGTTGCTGACCCAAGCGATGCTCTGTGGCGGTCAAGTGGTTTGCCGTCCGCCGCGCGAGAACGCGGGCAATCCGCTGCACAATCTTTACCAGACGCGGGACGAGCGCTGGATCCACATCGTCTTCAATACCAACCTGCACCGTTGGCCGGAATTCGCCGATCTCATCGCGAGGCCAGAGCTCGGGTCCGACCCGCGCTTCGATAGCCAAGAAGGCCGCATTGCGAATAGCGCCGCCTTGATCCCGGTCATGGAAGCGGCGTTTGCCGAGCGTGATTTCGCGGAATGGGTCCAGCTTTTGGACGAGAACCGCTTCACCTTCGGGGATGTTCGCAAGATCGACGATATTCCAAATGACCGGCAGATGCTGGAAGGCCGCGTGCTGCGCCCGATCGACGATCCGGCCGCCGGGGCTGACTATGTGGTCGACACGCCGATCTGGGTCGAAGACAGCGAGAAAGTAGCGCCCGTCATGCCGCCTGAGCTCGGCGAACATACGGAAGACGTGCTGCGGGCCATAGGGTATGACGACGAAGGATTGGCCAAACTCCAGGCGGCGGGAGCCATTCTTTAGAGCCTTGCCAATCCTAGCTTGTCGGTTACCTATTCCCGAGTGCCTTTTACGAGTGGGAGTGTGGTGATGGGTGAGGGAATTCTCGACGGAATCAAAGTGCTGGACGTCGCCAGTTTCATTGCCGCTCCGGCGGCGGGAACGGTGATGGCGGATTTTGGCGCCGAAGTGATCAAGGTCGAGCCGATCGGGACCGGCGACCCCTTGCGCTATAGTCTTCGCGGACCTGGGTATGGCCAAAGTCCTGCGCACCACGAGTGGTTCGTCGACAATAGGAATAAGAAAGGCATCGCCCTTAACCTGAAAACCGAAGAGGGCCGGGCCGTCCTCTATCGTTTGTGTGTGAGCGCGGATGTTTTTATCACCAATATGCCGTTCGGCCCGCGTGAGCGGTTGGGCATCCGCTATGAGGATATTGCACCACTGAACGAGCGGCTGATCTACGCGTCGGTGTCAGCTTACGGTGAGACGGGTCCGGAATCCGACCGTACCGGGTTCGATTCGACGGCGCTCTGGGCGCGCTCCGGCATGATGGACCTCATCAAACCTTCGCCGGAATCGCCTCCGGCGCGCTCACTACCGGGCATGGGCGATCATCCGACGGCGGTGTCCCTGTTTGGTGGTATCATGCTGGCACTATACCGGCGAACCATGACCGGAAAAGGTGGCATGGCTTCGACCTCGCTGATGGCGAACGGTGCCTGGGGGAATGCATTGTCGATTCAGGCGGTGTTGTCGGGAGGTGAGGTTGCCCATCGACCGGCACGCGAGAACGCGATGAGTGCCGTAAACAATTTTTATCAATCGAAGGACGGTCGCTGGTTTCATTTGATCATGATTACCGGACAGGCCCGCTTTCCGGAATTGGCCGCGATCCTGGGGCGACCCGAAATCAACGACGATCCTCGCTTCGCGACGGCGGAGTCCCGCACCGATAATGCCAAGGCGTTAATTGTGGAGCTGGATGTTGCCTTTGGCCGCCTGACAGCCGAGGAAGTTCGGGCGAAGTTGAACGAAGGCGGATTTACGTTTGGCGAGACCCATCCGATCACCGACGTGCTGAATGATGAGCAAATGCGAGCGGGAGGTGCGTTGAGGACGAACAGCGATCCGCGCGGAGGTGCCGATTTGGTTGTGGATACGCCGATCTTCATTGATGGTGTGGAAAAGGCCGAACCTGTTATGGCACCGGCGCTGGGCCAGCACACCGAAGAAATTTTGCGTGAGGCGGGCTATGACGAGGCGGAGATCGCGCGGCTTAAGGCCGAAGATGCTATTGGTTAAAAGACATTAAAAAACCGCGCCGAAAGACGCGGTTTCCAATGCCAATACAGGCATAAACTAGCCTTGGCGCGCCTTGAAGCGAGGGTTGGTCTTGTTGATCACATAGACGCGGCCCTTGCGGCGAACCACAACGCAATTCTTGTGACGTTTTTTCAAGGTCTTCAACGAACTAGCAACGCGCATAATATTCCTCCGGCCAATCGCCGATTACCAACAGCGCGAGACCATAGGGGCAGGAATGCAGTCTGTCAACGATCCGAAGGCGCTATTATTTGCGGCATAATGTCTTGTTCGATCCAGTAAAAACACCACACTCAAATTGGTTGTATCTCTAAGGTGAGC
Organism: uncultured Rickettsiales bacterium; assembly: GCA_963968305.1. Lineage (GTDB taxonomy): Bacteria > Pseudomonadota > Alphaproteobacteria > UBA8366 > UBA8366 > UBA6544. The sequence goes on from CAXAGK010000008.1 coordinate 4,365, forward strand.
GCCGGTTAGATGATCCGTGCATTGATGGCTGCATTCTGCGGCGGGATATCCGCCGGGCTGTTTGTCGTGGGGTTGGGCCGCATCGCATCCTTTGCAAATCCGTCGTCTTCGGTTTGGTCGACCGTGGCGATCGTCGCGGGTGTCGCCTCCGTTGTCGGATTCGGTCTGGCGGAGCGATCGAAATCAGGTGATCCGGCGTTAAAGATGCAGCGCAACGGCGGAGTACTACTGCTCGGCGGTTTCGCGGTGCTCTTGGTTCTATTGGCGCTTTACCTTTTGCCCGTGTTTCGGGCGACATTGGTGGTGCCGGAATCCAATATGGTGGGACCCATACTCGGTTTGGTCTTCTTTCCCATGCTGTTGATCGCCATGGGCCTGCGGATGATGACGAATGGCGCGAATGGACTGGTGTCGAGCATGGCGATGATTGGGATGATTGCCGGATGGGCATTGGTCGGCCCGTCTGTGGCAACGCTGACACCCAGCTGGGGAATTGCTGGTGCCGCCTTGGGGCTTCATCTGGCGGGGCTGCTTGCTCTATCGTCTGAGAGCGGACGGGGGTTGCTGGTCCTCGGAATCTTGACCGGTGTGACCGCCGTCGCTTCGTCGTTTCTGGCATCTGGCATGAGCAGTGAATTATTCTTCTTGATCGGGGCCGTTTGACCTGCCGCAATGCTGGGGACACATCGGTTCTCTAGTATGACGCTCGGATAGGCGAGGAGGGTGTCGTATGAGCCTTTTAAATTGGACAGAGAATATGAGCGTCGGATCGTCAATTATCGATTCTGACCACCGTGCGCTTATCGATTTGATCAACAAGGTTGGCGACATCGCCACTGGAGAAGGCAATGACGAAATTGGCGAAGTGCTTGATGGGTTAATCGCCTATGTCGAGTATCACTTTGCCCGTAAAAAAATGATGACCGCCGCCGGATATGCGGATGTCAAAACGCATAAGTTGGAGCATGCAGGGTTTACCGATCACGTCTATTAATTGCGCCGCTCGTTCGATCTGGATTCAACGGCGATCGATCCGCATGCTCTTGCGGAGTATCTGAAAATTTGGCTCAACCATCACATCCTGATCCAGGATATGGGCTACAAACCGCAATTAGAGGGCAACAAGGCTGCCGAGACGGTCGGACTTGAATTCGGTGCTGGCCTCGCGGAGCGTGAATTATAGCAAGAAGCGGGTGGTGGTAGTTCGCTCGGGTGGCTAAAGATTAATTTGCCCTGACGAGGATACCTCAGAGATGACGACCGCTTGGCCGATGGGGCCGATTGAATGGCTCTTCCTGATGACACTCTCCGTCCTGTAGGGTGGCTCATTCTTCTTCAATGAATTGGAGATCGAGGGCTTTGATCCGTTCTCCGCGACCATGTGGCGGGTTGGGATCGTGGGTGTCGGCCTGTGGGTCTATTTGAAACTGCGCGGTCTTTCGCTGCCTTCCACAATGGCCGATTGGCGAGCCTTCTTGATCATGGGAGCGCTGAACAATCTAATTCCCTTTACCTTGATCGTTTGGGGTCAGACTGAAATCGACAGCAATCTGGCATCAATCTTCAATGCGGCGACCCCCTCTGTTTACGGTGCTGTTGGCGCATTTCCTGACGGCGGACGAACGCCTGAATTGGCATAAGGGATTAGGGGTGGTGATCGGTATTGCCGGGGTCGCGGTGGTGATCGGCCCGGATGCCTGGTTGGACGGACCTATGTTGGGTAAGCTCGCGGTGGTCGCGGCGACCATCTCCTATGCGTTCGCAGGTATCTTCGGGAAGCTAATGACCCACTATCACCCGGTGCAATCTCCGCCGGCATGCTTCTCTGCGCAACGATTATGTCGATTCCGATGGCGTTTCTGTTTGGCCAGCCATTGAGCAGTTCCTTCACTGTTGTTTCGCTCAGTGGCATTGTTGGACTTGGCACTGTCAGTACGGCACTCGCCTATATCCTCTATTTCCGCATCCTGACGAGCTCCGGTGCGACCAACCTGTTGCTGGTCACGCTGTTGATCACCGTGAGCGCCGGATTGATGGGTGTCTGGTTCCTTGGCGAAACGCTAACCGTTTACGCGCTTTGGGGTATGGAACTGATTGCCCTCGTCGTTGTCGTGGTCGACGGGCTTCTATCGGGCCGGAAGTGCAAATAGATGAACATATCTCCCGGGCATTTATTTCGAGCTCGCGCGCTATAGTTCTGAAACCAAAGCGCGGGGACCTAAAATTCGTTGTTGGGTGAACGCAATTGGGCGCGCATGAGAGACAGTCTATCCTTAGCAGGGCATGAAGCATGAGTAAGTTCTGGAGTCCGATAGTCGAAAAGTTGGTGCCTTACACTCCAGGAGAGCAACCGGCACACCAGAAATTTATCAAACTGAACACGAACGAGAATCCTTACGGACCATCGCCTCTGGCAATAGACGCAATTCGTGCGGCAACCGACGATGGGCTACGACTGTACCCCGATCCCAATGCCGCCGATCTCAAGCACGCCATCGCCTCAACGCTCAAGCTCGATGTAAACCACGTCTTCGTTGGCAATGGTTCCGATGAAGTTCTGGCGCACTCCTTTAATGCGTTCTTCCATCGAACGGAGCCAGTGTTGTTTGCCGATGTCACATACAGTTTCTACAAGACGTATTGCGAGCTTTACGCGCTTCGATATCGCGAAGTGTGTCTGAACGAGGCATTTGAATACGACACACGAGACTATTGTGTCCCGTGTGGAGGCATTGTGATTGCGAATCCAAATGCGCCAACAGGTATTGGGATGCGTCTTGAAAGCATCGAGAAAATACTGACGCAAAACCCGGATATCGTTGTGATCGTTGACGAAGCCTATGTCGATTTTGGAAGGGAAAGTGCCGTTGAGCTTGTACGGCGTTTTGAGAATCTCGTCGTGCTGCAGACATTCTCGAAATCACGAAGCTTGGCGGGCCTACGTGTGGGGTTTGCAATTGCACAGCCACATCTCATAGAAGCGCTCCAACGTTTAAAGGACAGCTTTAATTCCTATCCGGTCGGGCGCCTTGCACTCGAGGGGGCTCGCGCGGCGTGGGCCGATCACGAGTGGTTCGAGAAGACGCGGCAGCGTGTGATTGCCGACCGCGATCGGATGTCGGAAGGTCTCAAAGCTATCGGCTTTCGGGTTCTGCCTTCAGCAACGAACTTTATATTCGCGGCTCACGAGAGCGTTCCAGGCGAGAAGCTTTTTGCGGCCCTCCGGTCAGAGGGCATACTCGTCCGGCATTTCAACCAAGATCGGACCAGGAACTGGCTTCGAATTTCTGTCGGCACGTCTCAAGATTGCGCCCGGTTATTGGAGAGCACACGAAAAATCGTCGTGGGAGCTGTGGAGAGAACCGGTTGAAAGGCCGCCCTTAGAGCGTCCCCATGCCGGGTCGTGCCGGGTCCGGCTTGTCACAGCGCAGGAATTGCCCGCGACCCTCGGTGGCGACGACCTCACCACCCTGGACCACCACATCGCCGCGCGAGAGGACGGTAACCGGCCAGCCGGTGCACTCAATTCCTTCGTACGGCGTGTAGTCCACATTGTGATGCAGGTTCTCGTTCGCGATGGTGACTTTCTTGTCAGGATCCCAGATCGCTATGTCAGCGTCGGAGCCAATGGCGATGGTGCCTTTGCGGGGATGTAATCCGTAGAGTTTCGCGGGATTGGTCGCCGTCAACGCCACGAATTTCTGCAGGCTGATCCGACCTTCGCTGACACCGCCGGAAAACAGCAACGGCAGGCGGGTTTCTATGCCCGGCACGCCATTGGGAATTTTGTTAAAGGGCGCATCCTCACCGACCACTTTCTTGCCGTCGGGACCGTCGAAGCTGTAGGGTGCGTGGTCTGAGGCCAGCACGTCGAATGTATTGTTGGCGAGGCCCTGCCATATCTGCTCCTGGTTGGCCTTGTCGCGCGGCGGCGGGCTGCAGATGTATTTCGCGCCCTCGAACTCGTCATCCAATTCCAAGTCGTCGGCGGTCAGGAACAGATACTGCGGACAGGTCTCGCCATAAATACGCAAGCCCTTCTGCCGCGCGATGGCGATCTGCTCCATTGCTTCGGCGCTCGAGACGTGAACGATCAGGATCGGCACGTCGAGGAATTCAGCCAGAGAGATTGCCCGGTGCGTAGCTTCTTTCTCAACCACCGGCGGCCGTGAGACCGCGTGGTACTTCGGCCCCGTCTTACCGGCCATGAGCAATTGCTCGGTCATCCACTCAATACAGTCCGCGTTCTCCGCATGGACCATGGTCATCGCCCCGGTGCGGCGCGCAAGGGAGAAGATTTCGATGCACTCCCTATCATTCAGCTTCAGGTCCGGGTAGGTCATGTAAATCTTGAAGGACGTGTAGCCGTCCTCGATTAAGGCGGGCAATTCCTGTCCCATGACCTGATCGTTGACGTCGGCAATAATCAGATGGAAGGCATAATCAATGACCGCTTTGCCATCCGCCTTCTTGTGATAATCCTCCACCACTTGGCGCAGGGATTCTCCTTTATATTGGCAAGCGAATGGCATCACCGTTGTAGTGCCGCCAGCTGCTGCTGAGCGCGTACCGGAGCGGAAGTCGTCGGCCATGGCGATGCCGCCCTTCTTAGGCTGATCGATATGGACGTGGGCGTCGATCCCGCCGGGGAGGACGAGCTTTCCGGTGGCATCGATGAGATCGCCGCCGCTCAAGTTCTCCCCGAGTGCGGTAATTCGGCCGTCCTTAATGCCGATATCGGCGGCGAAAGTATCGGACGCCGTCGCAATCGTGCCGCCTTTTATCACCCGATCGAATTCGCTCATATCCTTGCCTCCCCAATGTGAACCTTGAGCTTAGCGAGGGAAATTTCGGGATGCCAGTCGGGTTGACCGGAAATTCGCTCAATTGCATAGTTTCTGAACTGCCGGAGGAGTGGACCGGCAATTCCTTTCGAATACCGACGAACATAGGGGCCGTCTGACAACGCAAAGACGACGAAAGGAGGGCGCGATGACGCCGTTCGACGAGTTTACCGAGCCAACGGAGCTGGAAGTGCTGGTCGGGTTCTTCGATCTGACCGGATTCATGAGGCTGGCGCAGAAGCCGGAACTGGTCGAGCTTTTGCAATTGATGGCGGGATATTTCGAACTTTCGCAAGATATTATCGAGACAGGTGGCGGATGGCTGGTAAAGACCATCGGCGATGCCGGTCTCGCGGCTTTTCCCGCCGAGTGGACAGATGACGGTGTGCGCACCATGCTGCGGCTGACGGCGCAGGACGTTCGCAGTGAAGCCGTGGTAAAACTCCATGACGGTAAGGTCGCCTGCGGCATGGTCACTGGGCGACGGGACATATACGGCCATACCATCAATTTGGCGGCGGTCATGGAATCGACCGGATTCGCGATGTCGTCACAGACCTTCCGGAAACTGGCACCGGAGACCTGAAAACTGTTCAAGAAGCACACACCACCGGTGTCATATATTCCTGTTGAAGTGGTGCATTTGCGCGATGCTCAGCGCGGTTGGCGAAGTAACATGTGACGCCACCGCCCCGATGCTATCCAAATTTAACTTTACAGCGGTTTGACATCGGGCTGTCGCCACGCCACCTACTAGCCTAGGGACAGTATGCAGGAAGGGTCGATGCGATGACGGGTCTGGTCAGTCATTCCATTCAACGGCGCAAGAGTATTGCGGTGAAGGTCGGTTCGGTGACCGTCGGTGGCGACGCGCCGATTGTGGTGCAATCGATGACGAACACCGACACGGCGGATGCCGACGGCACGGCGGCGCAGATTGAAGCGTTGCATCGTGCGGGATCCGAATTGGTGCGCATCACCGTGGACCGCGAGGAAGCGGCCCAGGCGGTCCCCTATATTAAGGAAAAGCTTCTGGCGCGGGGTATCGACGTTCCGATCGTCGGCGATTTCCACTATGTTGGCCACACATTGCTGAAGAAGTATCCGGCGTGCGCTGAAGCGCTTGATAAGTACCGCATCAATCCAGGGAATGTTGGGTTCCGCGAGAAACGCGACACTCAATTCTCCTCCATGATCGAAACGGCATTGGAATACGATCGTCCGGTGCGGATCGGCGTCAATTGGGGCAGCCTCGACCAAGAACTGCTCGCCAATATGATGGATGAGAACGGCAAGCTACAGACTCCCGCCGCCGCGTCCGATGTGATGCATGAAGCGCTGGTCGTCTCCGCTATCGAGAACGCGAAGCGGGCGGAAGACCTCGGTATGGGAAGAGACAAGATCATCCTTTCCTGCAAGGTCAGCGAAGTGCAGTCGTTGATCTCCGTCTACATGGAGATGGCGAAGCGCGGCGACTATTGCCTGCATCTGGGCCTGACGGAAGCCGGCATGGGCTCCAAGGGCGTCGTCGCCTCTACGGCGGCGCTGGCGGTCCTGCTGCAACAAGGGATCGGCGACACGATCCGCATATCGCTGACGCCGGAGCCTGGCGGTGATCGGACGGAAGAAGTGATCGTGGCGCAACAAATTCTGCAGACCATGGGCTTCCGCGCCTTCATGCCGTTGGTAACGTCGTGCCCCGGCTGTGGCCGCACCACCAGCACGGTGTTTCAGGACTTGGCCGGCAAGATTCAGGGCTACGTTCGCACTCGCATGCCGGAATGGCGCGAGAGCTACGTCGGTGTCGAGGAAATGAAACTCGCCGTGATGGGCTGCATCGTCAACGGCCCCGGCGAGTCGAAACACGCCGATATCGGCATCAGCCTTCCCGGTACCGGCGAAACACCGACGGCCCCAGTCTTCATCGACGGAGAGAAGCGCATGACCCTGCGCGGCGAAGGCCTGGCCGAGCAGTTCCAGAATATCGTCGAGGATTACGTGTCGCAGAAATACGAGAAGCGGGTTTAACCGCCGGGCTGCCCCTCACCGGTGCTGCGCGAGTGGCGAAGCGAACCGTGCCGCCGCGTTTTGGGTGACGTTTCGCGGCATTTGCGATGCCTGGATCCATACCCGCGGCGCCGGCCACGGCCCCAGAGGCCGCTAGAAACTGGCGTCGTGTCGTCTGTCCGTATTCTTTTTGTGGTTTATTTTTGTCTTTCGACATCTGCGTCTTCCTCCCTAATAGGTCCATCGTCGTCGACGGACGATGGTTTTTCCCATTGGCAGGAGATGCTTAGCATTCTCGGCCACCCTATCTTTTTTGTGCCGGTGGCTAGTTGCGTTCGATGTACAGGCTATCGAACCGGCTATCGCTCTTTGCGACAAACGGAAGTAAGCTTAACACGTTCGGCCCCTGATTGAAGTGAAATCCACCAAAATTTGAGAAATTGACGGATTGGTGATTTGCCTGGAAATTTCGGTTTTGGTCCGTGCAAGGAGTGTTCGAAATCCATGAAGGAGTTTCTAAAACCGCCGTTCGTGCCACCGTTTTGGCTCTTGCTCGCGGTGATTGCCATGGTGTCTTTGGACCAAGTCCAGGGACAGGCGGTCTGGATTAGGGCGCCGTATTCCCATGGTGGATGGGTATTGATCGGGGCCGGCTTGTCGGTGGCGCTTTATGTCGACCTGATCTTCAAACGGAAGGGCACCACGATCCTGCCATTTCGCCAATCAAGCGCCTTAGTGACGACGGGACCGTTCCGCATTTCTCGCAATCCGATCTATGTTGGGATGGCAGCGGCGTTGCTCGGACTCAGCATGATGCTCGGCACGGCATGGCCGTTCGGCGCGGTGCCGATCTTCGTCTGGGTGATCGATCGGTATTTTATCCGGCGCGAGGAAGCGATGCTCGAAGCTGCCTTCGGAGCGGACTATCGGGAGTATAAAACCCGGGTCCGCCGCTGGATTTAAAGCGCGCGCGTTACCAGGCGCCTGTGTTTTCCATCGATTGCCAGGGCTCGGCCGCTTCCTTGGCGCCGCCTTTTTGCAGCAGCTCAATGGAGATGCCGTCGGGCGAACGGATGAACGCCATGTAACCATCACGGGGCGGGCGATTGATGGTAACGCCCGAGGCCTGCAGGTCGGCGCATAGCAGATAGATATCGTCGACCTCGAACGCGAGATGACCGAAATTCCGTCCTCCCGCATAATCCTCGGTATCCCAGTTATAAGTCAGCTCCAGTACCGGTGCTTTCGAGGCCTCGGCATTTGCTTTGTCTTCGGACGCGGCGAGGAAAAGATTGGTGTAGCGACCCTTCTCGCTCTCGGTGCGGCGGGTTTCCACCATGCCGAGCTTGCTGCAGTAAAAATCGAGTGCTTTGTCGAGGTCTTTCACCCGTACCATGGTGTGGAGATAGCGCATTGTCCGGAAACTCCCTGTCTCGTCTGAATTGGTTGGAAGTGTTTTAGCACGTTGGTTTCCGGCAGATAAAGCCGTCTGGCGCGGCAGCATTGCGACGTCGCCGATTCGGTTCGATCCAGCGGTCTCGAATCCAATCTGTCTGAGCCTGGCTATAAGGCCTGATTCGCAATGAAGTTTAAGCCAATGCGTCTCTCGAGATCGTCTCCAACTTCCATCAATATGTTGGTCGAGTACGATATCCCGACGCAGACGACGCGTGCGAAGGTCTTCGCTTACTGTTTGGTCAATGCGCCAATCTTTGCCCGTATGGCGGCGACGGTAATGGAATGGATTGGCGTTGTCGCGGATGACGATATCGAACAGCAGCACACCGCCAGGCGAGAGAGCGGTAAAGCTGGATTGAAGAAAATCGTCGTCAGCGAGTGTATCGGTCCCGGCTTCCGAGGTGTAACAGAGCACTTCACCGAGTGCCGCAATCGCTGCGCACCGGGGCAAGGCGAATTCAGCAACGTCGCTGTGATACAGTGTCGCGGTGGGCGCAAGATTTTCCGTCAATGCCAAGGCAGCTGCAGAGAGATCGATGCCGATCGTCGCGTAGCCCGATTGAGCAAGTCCAGCTATAAGGTGCCCGCCGTTGCACCCAAGATCAATGATAAGGCCATCCGCAATACTGTTCTCTCGTAGCGCACCAATGACTGCATCGGGCAGTCGTGGATTGGAAAACCCAACGTGATGACAATAGGCAAAGTCTTCGGAGTAAAAATTGTCCATCGGATTTGAGCGTCGACAAAACTGGGGGGCATGTTTATTTGCGCTCTCCGTAATCTAAGTAAACCGTCATGCACGACCTTCTGGAAAAACCTGTTCTCGTGCCGCTGATAGCCATCGTGCTGATGCAAAGTATGATCGTGATGTCGACATACGGGATCACGATCATCGCCCCAGACGCGGCAGGCGATGTCGGCATTCCGCCGGAATGGATCGGCTATTTGTTCGCGGTGATCTATGCTTTTGCCAGCGTTTCCGGATTGATGTCCGGCTGGATGATGGCGCATTGGGGAGCGGCGTGGGCATTTCGCGCGATGATGGTCGCGGTGGTTCTCGGCAGCCTGGCTTTCATGGGTGCGCACCCGTGGCTTGCTTTCCTATCTGCGGCGTTACTCGGCTTGGCGACGGGGCCGATGAACCCGGTGGGAAGCGCGGTTCTGGTGCGGATATCGCCACCCGGATGGCGGGCCTTTATGTTTTCACTAAAGCAATGCGCGACCCCGTTGGGGGGGATTCTGGCGGGCTTGATCTTGCCGCCGTTGGCACTGCTTTGGGGATGGCAGGCCGCGTTCGCGGTGGTGCCGGCCATGGCGCTGTTGCTCTTTATCATCGCAGGTGTCGGCGGTCTCGGCGTGCCGACAAAATCCGCGGCACAGCCGAAGCCCTCGGGCGGCATGATGGAATCGTTACGCCTCTCGCTCGTGGGACGGCAGGTCACCGCCACCTCCGTGGCCGGCGCATTGTTCGCTGGCAGCCAAGTTGCCTTGCTGGCCTATCTTGCGGTTTATCTCTGGCGTGAGGCCGGGATGTCGACGACCGAAGCGGGTTATGCGTTCGCGATCATCAATGTCTCCGGGGTTGTCGCCCGCATCGCTCTGGGATCGGTCGCGGAGCGCCGTGTCGAAACGGCTTTGCTGCTGGTGGTCTCGGCGGCGGGTATGGGAGTCGGTGTGATCGCCATCGCCAATTTCAGCGCCGATTGGCCGCTCTGGGCAATGTATTCGACCATCGCCGTCACCGGTGCCTTTGGTAACGGATGGGTTGGATTGCTGTTTGCTGAGTTGGCCCGCTTGGCGCCCGAAGGCCGCGCCGCCGAAGTCACAGGCGGCGGTCAGGTATTCATGTATGGCGGCGTCTGTGCCACACCGCTGCTCTGCGGCGTGGCGCTCGATTGGACCGGGCAGTACACCGCCGTCTTTGTACTGCTTACCGTTCTGGCCTTCATTGCTGTGGCTGTCTTGGAGTGGGGACGCCGCTAGTTCGCTAATCCGGCCAGTTCTGCAGTAAATCCACCGGATCGCCGAATTGCGACGCCATTTCCACCACGCTCGGTGCGTTGAGGGCATTCAAGAAGCCCTTGTCGATGAGGGTGGTGTTGCCCGCCGTCACGGTTGAGTCGAAGGTGATCAAGTCCATATGAATTGGAGGTTCCTCCCATTCCGGCATCATCTTGCGGATGTAATCGTTCGGTTTCGCGAGATCGATGCCGAAATGCAGTGCGCCGACTGAGTTTGAGCCCGCGGGGTAGATCGTGTGGCGCGGCGCTTTCGGGTTGAAGCCGCAGCCAAGCTCGATCAACTGTCCGCCGACCAGCATGTCGCGCAGGATTGCCGCTTCCTCCGAATTGCCTTCGACCCCAGTGATCAAATCGTCTTTGAAAATGATCCGGGGTGGGTTCTCGAACGGTTTCTCGAAGCCGACTGCCCAATAGGGGATCACCACGCCGTTGGTCTCTACTTGGACTGAATCGTCGTCGTCGACGGAGGTCCGGTCGTAAACGTTGGGACCATGGCAGGGCAGATAGTGGACGTAGCATCCGGGCTCGTCCGCTGTCATATGGCCGCGCCAGCGGTTGGAATCTAGCAAATTGTCGCGCATCTCGGCAGTGTATTTGATGGTAAGGTCGGTGCCGCGTGGATCGCCGAACTTTAGGTCGAAATCTTGGCCCTTCGGGAACATCTCGGCGGTTTGCCGTATGATTTCGCCGACGATGTCAATGGGGAAACGAGCCTGCGGTGTTTTCAATAGGTCCAAGTCGCGGAAATAGGTGATTTTCACCCAGCGTTGACCCTTCTCCTTGCGCATCTTGATGCAAAAGGGATCAATGATCGAGCAGAACCAAGTGGAGACGACGAAATTGGCGGTCTCCACCAAGGGGCGCAGCTCGGCCGGAATTTCCGTCGCCTGGCTGCTGTCGGCCATGATCACCGTCGGTTTCACGCCGCGCGAGCGCGCAAGCCCGCAGATCGCGTGGATGACGCGGGGGTCAAGCTTGCGGTCCGCCAGGAACACCATGGTGTCGTCGGGTCGAATGGCAAATGTGCGGACGAGATTGTCCATGGCCTCGAAATACTGGCCGGTGAGCACCGTCTCCAGTTTCTCTTCCCGTGGTAACCCGATCAGGGCTTCTTCCGGCGGCTGCGCCATGACGATCTCCTTGCGGTCAAAATTGCGTGTCTAGGAAGGTAGCGTGGTGGGAATTATCCGCCAAGGCTTGTCAAGCGCAGCTTTGGTGGGCTGAAATCGGCTTTATGCCCCGTTTTGTCGAAATCGCGGCCATTATGGCCTTTATGCTACTTTCCGCCCCCATTGTCGCGGGGTTGGTGACGACGTTATTTGCGGCGGCCTATTTTATGGTTTTCTCGGAAGCGCCGTTAGAAGAGGCGCAGGCGCTCGCACCGTTCTTTCTCACGGTTGCACCTTCGTTTACGGGACCTTGTGTTGGCACGTCTTTAAAGAAGGCAGCTAGACCTTCATCCGGTCGCCTTTGGGGTCATAAAAGCCTGCGAGTTGCGCGCGTGCCGCCACGGATTCGGAGGCGATTTCAATAGACCAATTGCCGCTATCGATCCAATCCTTGGTGACACCGTCCGGCTCCGACACATATCCCATGCCCACAGCGGCACCCATCGCATGTCCATAAGACGCAGACGTGGTGTAACCGACACGTACGCCGTCCCGAAAGATCGGCTCATCGTGATACATACGGGCATTGGGATCGGTAAGCAGGAATTGCACGAGGCGTCGATTGAGCGGTTTGCCACGTTGGGGCTCGAGGACGTTCCGGCCGATGAAATCCGCATTCCAATCGATGGCAAAGCCAAGCCCTGCTTGGAAAGGCGTGTCTTCTATGCCGATATCGTGACCCCAATGGCGGAAGCCTTTTTCCTGCCGTAACGAGTCCATCGCGTGGTAGCCTGCCATTGTCAGACCGAAATTCTCTCCCGTCTCCGCCATGCGGCCGAAAAGATGATGTGCGAACTCTGTGGCCATGTATAGCTCGTAGCCCAGCTCGCCCATATAACTAATGCGTACGGCACGTACGGGTGCGTAGCCGATCTCCATCTCCAAAGCGCCGCGATACGGCAACACATTGTCGGAGACGTCTTCTCCGCAAAGCGCCGCAAGGACCTCGCGGGATCGTGGCCCCATTAGACCAAGGGAAGATATTCCCGAAGTTACGTCCGTCGCGACCGCGCGACGCACTCCAATATGCCGTTTCAGCCATGCATAATCGCGCGACGCAGCGGCGGCGCCGGTAACGACTAGGAAGGCGTCGCTGGTCAATCGCGCAATCGTCAGGTCGGCTTCGATGCCGCCTTTGGCGTTCAGCCATTGGGTATAGCGTACCTGTCCGGGCTCGATCCGCGTGTCGCAAGTACAGATATCCTGCAACACGGCCTCCGCATCCGGACCTTCCAGCCGGAATTTCGCGAAAGAGGACATGTCGAAAAGTGTAACGCCCTCGCGGGTTGCCTTGTGTTCTCGTGCCCAGTTGTCGAACCAAGGGGTACGGCCCCAGCCGTAGCTGTATGTGTTGTCTTGTCCTTTGTCCGCGAACCACATGGGGCGCTCCCATCCCATAGTGACACCGAAGCAAGCGCCGCGTGCATCGAGGCGGTCGTGAAACGGGCTACGGCGCGCACCTCGCGCGGTTTCTGGTTGCCGGAATGGCCAATGCATGGCGTAGAGAAGTCCCAAGGACTCTTTGGTGCGATCATAAAGATAAGTGCGATTACGTTCGAAGCGATGAAAGCGCCGAATATCAAGTTCGGCCAGGTCCATGGTCGGCGCATCCTCGACGATCCATTCCGCCAAGGCCTTGCCGGCACCCCCAGCGGATTGAATACCGATGGAGTTGAAACCAGCGGCGATGTAGAGCTTCCGTAATTCCGGTGCCTCGCCCAGGATATAGCGGTTGTCCGGGGTAAAACTCTCGGGTCCGACGAAAAGCTGGCGAATTTCCGCCTCTGCCAAAGCCGGGATGCGGTCCATTCCGGTATTCATGAAGACCTCGAACTGGTCCCAATCCTCGGGCAAGGCCTGGAATTCGAACCCGTCCGGAATGCCCTCCATGCCCCAAGGCTTGGCATTCGGCTCGAACCCACCGAGGAGCAGGCCGCCGACTTCTTCCTTGACATAGATATAGCCGTCCATATCGCGGATCACCGGCTGGTTACGCACCACGCCTTCCATCGGCCGGGTGACGATGTAGTAGTGTTCCGCCGCGTGCAGTGGCACGTCCACGCCGAGCGGCGCACACAATTCCCGCGTCCACATTCCCGCGCAGACGACGACGACTTCCGCGTCTATGCGCCCCTGATCGGTAACGGCGCCCACCGCGCGGCCGTTTTCGGTCAAGATTTCCAAGACTTGGACGGTTTCGACAATTTTCGCGCCGCCGTTTCGTGCCCCTTTCGCCAGCGCCTGTGTGGTGTCGGTTGGATTCGTCATGCCGTCGGAGGGGATCAGATAGGCGGCGACCAGATCGTTGGTATGCAGCAATGGAGCTTGCGCCTTTGCATCGTCGAGAGAGATGCGTTTGACCTCGACGCCAAAGGCGGCCGCCATGCCGGCTTGGCGTTTCATTTCTTCTTCGCGCTCCGGCGTGCGCGCGACTGAGATGCTGCCGGTACTGCGATAGCCGGTTGCCTGCCCTGTCTCCTCCTCCAGGCTGGTATAGAGGTCACGGGTGTATCGCGCGAGTTCGGTTTGATTGTGAGTGGCGCGCAATTGACCGACTAATCCGGCCGCGTGCCACGTGGTACCGCAGCTCAGGCGGCCCTGCTCCAGCAGCACGACATCCGACCAACCGAGCTTGGTCAGATGATAGGCGACACTACACCCGACGATGCCGCCACCGATGATTAGGACCCGTGTTTTAGATGGTAGTTCGGCCATTCGCTCTCTCCCTGTGACGCCGAAGTTTAACCATTGTTCGCCGTCAGTCGCAAAGTCGAATGCTGGTTCGTGTCGTTGGGTCGTGATAGCAATTTCCATTATGCGGAACGCTATAAGAATACTGTTTTTATTCATTGGCCTCGTTGCGACCACGAATGTTTTGGCGGCGACCCAAATGACTGTCTATACCGCCGTCGGCGAGACAGAGGCCCAGGGGATTGGGCGTGCCTTTACCGCTGCCCATCCGGATATCGACATTCGGTGGGTGCGGAATTCGGTGGGCAATATCCTTGGACGGTTACGGATAGAGCACGATCAGCCGAAAGCGGATGTGGTGTGGGGAATGCCGGCCTCGGCGCTCGCGGATCTGGTTGCCGCCGGATTTTTCCAACCTTATACGCCAAAAGGGTTCGAGAAATTAGACCGGCGATTCAGCGATCCATTGACGCCGCCCCGCTGGATCGGTCAGCGTGCCTGGGCGAGCGCCCTCTGCGTCAATCCAGAGGTGTTGGCGGCGGAGAAACTGAAGAAACCGGTGCGCTGGGGGGATTTACTGGATCCCGCTTATCGAGACCGCATATTGGGCCTCGATCCGCGCGCGACACGAACCGGCTTCATGGCAGTCGCCGGCTGGTTCTCCCTGTGGGGTGATGCGGGTGGATGGCGGTATATGGAGGGGCTGCATCGCAATATCGCCGCTTATATGCGCTCCGGAAACAGTCCGTGCGACTTGGTGGCGCGGGGCGATTATCCGATTGGAATTTCCTATGCCTATCGAGCGGCAAAAATGCAGGCGAAAGGAAAACCAATCGAAGTGATCGTGCCGGGAGACGGCGTGGGGTGGGATGTCGAAGCCATGGCGATCGTCAACGGCACTCCTTATGCCAAAGCGGCCCGCCAATTTGTGGATTGGAGCGTTCGCCGCGACGCCATGGGTCTTCAGGCTCGAGGGTTTGGCATTCTATCTTTGCCAACCGCGACACTGTCTCCACGTTTCTATCCTAAGAAGATCAAGGAACGTCTCGTGCCGATGGATCCGGCTGCAACTGCGGGCAACCGAGAGCGCATTCTCTCTGAATGGCGCATCCGCTTCGGCGCGAAAGCGGAACCGGGGTGGTAGTCGAAAACGAAGCTTGGCCTTCCCGAAGAAGCGGTTGTAAGAATTGTTTATCCACGCTCTCGTTTTATAAGGACATGCAGGATGAGTTCGGCAAACGGCGACGCCCTGTTACTAACTCCCGGCCCGTTGACCACGTCGCTGGCAACTAAAGAAGCGATGCTCCACGACTGGGGCTCCCGGGATCAAGCGTTTATCGATACGACGCAAGCGATGCGTGCTGAACTGGTTTCGATCTCGGGCGGTGGCGACGCATTCACAGCGGTCCCCTTGCAAGGCAGTGGTACGTTTGCCGTAGAAGCGATGATCGGCACATTTCTGCCGCGCGACGGCAAACTCTTGGTAGTCATCAATGGCGCTTATGGGCATCGAATCGCGAAGATTTGCGACTATATGAACCGCGCATATGTCGTCTCCGAGACGCCGGAGGATACGCCGCCCGATGCGGCGGCCGTGGACGCTATTCTCGATAACGATCCAAATATCGGCCATGTCGTCGTCGTCCATTGCGAGACGACGTCCGGCATACTCAATCCGATTGAGGAAATTGCCGCTGTCGTTGCGGCACGGGACCGGCGGTTGCTGATCGATTCCATGAGCGCCTTCGGCGCAATGCCACTCGACCTTTCGAAGGTTACTTGCGATGCGCTCGCAGCGTCGTCGAATAAATGCTTCGAGGGGGTGCCCGGTATGGGGTTCGTCCTCTGCCGTAAACCGGCCTTGCTTGAGAGTGAAAACAACGCCCATTCGCTTAGCCTCGATTTGTTCGACCAGTGGAAGGCGATGGACGGCAATGGCCAGTGGCGCTTTACGCCGCCGACCCATGTCGTCTTTGCATTCAAGGCAGCGCTCGACGCTCATGCGGCGGAAGGCGGAGTCGAAGGACGTTTCGCGCGGTATAGCGAGAATTGCCGAATCTTGACGGATGGGATGCGGGGCTATGGCTTCGAGCCGCTGCTATCGCACAAT
Organism: uncultured Rickettsiales bacterium; assembly: GCA_963968305.1. Lineage (GTDB taxonomy): Bacteria > Pseudomonadota > Alphaproteobacteria > UBA8366 > UBA8366 > UBA6544. The sequence continues at coordinate 20,665 of CAXAGK010000008.1, forward strand.
CTGCAAGCGCCCATCATCGTCACGTTCCGGATGCCCGCTGATCCGCGTTTCGACTTTCAGGACTTCTACGACCGACTGAAGGAAAAAGGCTTCGTCATATATCCGGGGAAGCTGACGGTGGCGGATAGTTTCCGCATGGGCTGTATCGGCGATCTCAATAGCGCCGATATGCGGGCCGCACTGGCCGTTGTTGGAGAGACGCTATCGGAAATGAAAGTTCCCTCCGGCAAACCGGAGTACTACGGCCATGAATGACGCGGTGGAGTCTATTGCCGCCGTGATGCCACCGGGCACCCTGGAAGGGTCTGCGGCTTGGTATGGCCGCGACTATCAGGATATCAGCGATTGGATATATCACCTTTCCACCGAAGAGATCGACGAAATCGATACTGCCGTCAGGGCTACGCAAGCCGCGGGACGGGACATCATCGGGGTAACTCGAGATAATTTCGAATTGCCGACGCTTGGCGACAAACTCCGCGCTGTCCGGGACGAGGTGTGCGACGGCAGAGGTTTCGCGCTCATCCGAGGGCTGCCGATCGAGTGTTACACACTAAGAGAAGCGGCGACTGCGTATCTCGGGATTGGTGCGCATATGGGCTCTGCACGTTCCCAAAACGGCGAGGGGCATGTGTTGGGGCACGTCTGCGATCTCGGTCACAATCCGAAGGAGAACCCGCATCAGCGCGGTTATCGCTCCGGTGGCCCGCTTGATTTCCACACCGATTCCACAGATATCGCCGCTTTGCTGACCTGGCGGAAATCAAAATCCGGCGGCGAGGGGAAAATCGCGAGTTCGGTCACCGTCTACAATGAAATGCTGCGCCGCTGCCCGGACTTACTGCGCGAGATGTTCAAGCCGATACACCGCGACCGGCGCGGCGAAATTCCAGAAGGGATGAAACCCTGGTGGACGATGCCAGTCTATCAATGGCATGCGGGATATCTAAACAGTCATTTTAATTACAATTTCATCCTCGCGACGGATCGGTTCGAGGAACTGCCGCCGATGAGCGACGCGCTGCGGGACGCCTTTCGCACCATGATGGAGATTTGCGAGGTAGTGCATCTGTCTATCGACTATAAGGCGGGTGATATTGGCCTGGTGAATAATCATGGAATTTTTCATGCTCGCGGTGACTACGAGGAGTGGCCGGAAGCCGACCGCCGCCGTTACTTGTTGCGCCTGTGGCTGTGTCCACCGGATGGCAGACCTCTACCTGAGAGCTACGCCCAGAGATACGGTAGTGTTACGCCCGGCGACCGGGGTGGTATTGTCTGTCCCGCGACGGAGTTCAAAGCGCCGCTGGAGCCGATCTAGATAAGACGAGGGAGAGGGTGATGAAATACGGATTGCATGTGGGATTGCGCGGCGCCGCCTTGGACCCCGATGGATTGGTGGCGATTGCCCATAAGGTTGAGGCTCTGGGGTTCGAGCATTTGGGTTTCAGCGACCACCTCGTGATCGCGAATAAAGTCGAATCGCCTTATCCTTATACGAAATCGCGAGTCTGGTTTGCCCAGGACAGCGGTGATTGTCTCGACCAACTAACGGCGCTGGCTTTTGTCGCGGCGGCGACGACGAAGCTGCGGCTTTTGACCTCTGTGATGGTGATCCCGCATCGCCCGCCGATGCTGACGGCGAAAATGTTGGCGACGGCGGATATTCTATCGAAAGGCCGCGTGACGGTCGGTGTTGGTGTTGGTTGGTCGGAGGAAGAGATTTCGCTACTCGGCGCACCAACATTTAAAGGGCGCGGCAAGCTCGCCAACGAGACGCTCGCGGCCATGCGTATCTTATGGACTGAGGCATCGCCGGAATTCGACGGTGAGTACATCTCGTTCAAGGGTTTAAAGTTTGAGCCGAAGCCGGTGCAAAAACCGCATCCGCCGATTTGGGTCGGCGGCGAGACCAAGCCCGCGCGCCGTAGGGCCGGGCAGGTCGGCGATGGTTGGTATCCGGTCGGCAATAATCCGACATCGCCGTATGATACGGTCGCTCGCTTTTCCAAAGGTTTGGCGGATATGCGAGGATATGCGGAAATGGCGGATCGCGATCCCAGTTCGATTGAAATCGGATTGAATGTGATTTGGTTTCGAATGGATGAGATATATGAGAACGAGGACGGCGATCGGATGCCGTTCACAGGGAGCGACGCCGCGATCATTGATGATATCGGCGCTTACGAAGCGGCGGGGCTGAACCATCTGGTCATCAATTTAGAAGGTGATGACCTGCAGCTGTCCTTGGACCGGCTCGATGCCTTTGCCGAAAGAATCATGACTAAAACCTAGGGAGAAAGCGAAATGACTGTCGAACATCTCAATTCTGGAGAAATCCTAAGCCAAGCGACAATCTATAACGGTGTGGTAAATGTGTGTGGACTGACCGCCGATGATCGGTCGCTTGACGCCAAGGGGCAGACGGAGGAAATCCTCGCGAAGATCGATGACCGCCTCGCCTCCTGTGGGACGGATAAGGCGAAGCTCCTGATGGCGACGATCTATCTGACCAGCATGGACGACAAGTCGGGCATGAACGAGGCCTGGACCGCATGGTTGGGCGATTTGGAGCGTCCGGCGCGGGCCTGTGTTGGTACGGCACTCGGCTCTGCCGATACGTTGGTGGAGATAGTGGTCAGCGCCGCGAAATAACGAAGCTATTCCATATTGCCGAGCGAACCTGCGATTTTGCGCAGGCGCTCGGCCTCGCAGCTGATTGAGCGCGCACGGCCCATCATGCATTGCATTATCGCTTTGATGATTGGCTCGGTGTTGTCCAGGCGGCGATCGAATTCCTGTTTGCTGACGGCGAGGCAAATTGACTCGGTATCCGATTTCGCCGAGGCCGCGCGAGGGCTGGCGTCGAACAACGCCATCTCTCCGAAGATGTAACCTTTTTAGAGGATCGCGAGGCGCAACGGCGCTTTGCTGCGCAAATTCTTGTAGATGCCGATTTCCCCTTGCATCACCATATAAGCGTCGTCGCCGGGGCCACCTTCTTCAAAAATGACTTCGCCCTCTCTAAAGACCTGTTTCTTGATCTTGCCGCCCGACATCGCTTGTTATCCTGAATGCAGCTTGTGGTCGGGGAGTTATGCGTTATTTCACGATCAAATCAATGCCAAGCTGAAACGCCATAGGCATAGAACGGTCTATGCGGTATCGTGTCGCAAATTTGGACGGGAGAGAACGAAATGGACAAGCGCACCCTTGAAGTAAACGGTCGGAACTACGGTTGGCCCGAGACGCCGGTCGTGGTCGTCTGCATTGACGGATCCGAGCCCGACTACATGGACCGCGCGATCGAAGACGGCCACATGCCGTGGCTTGCGAAGGTTCGCCCCGTGGGCACCGACCGCGTCGCGGATTGTGTCGTGCCGACCTTCACCAACCCGAACAATTTATCCATCGTCACCGGCCAGCCGCCGTCCGTACACGGTATTGCGG
>CAXAGK010000009.1:0-23074 GCA_963968305.1 uncultured Rickettsiales bacterium
ACTTCAGCCACTTCTTTTTCCACCGCCTGCGCCAAGATTGCGAGGCCGTTGATGGTGCCAATCTTACCTTGATCGGTTCCCATGCCTGTCGTGGTGTAGCGTTTCATATGTTCGATCGACACGAAACCTTCGCGCGCTGCAAGTTGGATGTCGGCGGCCGTGGAATCGTTCTGAAAATCGACGAAATGTTTTCCGCCTTGCCCGATCGGTTCCGTCGACGGCACCAGCCAAAGGTTACGGGATGACCCGGTCTCTATTCTCTCCGCGACCGGATGAGTGCCGGTGGTTTTGTTGAAACCGGTATCAGCGGCTGCTTCCATACCGGCATACCAGCCTTCTTCGAGACAACGGCTGAGATCGAATGCGCCGTTACAGGCACCGGCCGAGCGTTGCTTTTGCGCGGCTTTTCCCGGCACGAAAGCGCCAATTTCCGAGTTGTAAGATAGTTTCCCTTGGGATTGCGAGAAAAGATGCACTGTCGGGCTCCATCCTCCAGACATCAACACGGAGTCACAATCGATGCGACGGGGCGAGCCCGTCACCGTGATGCCGTCATCGCTCAACGACATGGTGTCGACCGCCTCTATCTTATTCTTGCCATAGGTCGAGGTGATGGCTTGTCCGAGGGTGACTTCGATACCTTCCTTGCGGGCCAATTGGGGCATTATTCCAAACACCTCTGCCCGTGTGTCCAAGATCGAAACTTCAACACCTTCACCCGCGAGTGCGATGGCGGAGCGGTATGCCGTGTCGTTGCTGGTGAAAACTACGGCGCGTTGTCCCACTTTAACCCCGTAACGCCGTATATAGTCGTGAGCCGCGCCCGCTAGCATCGTGCCGGGGCGGTCATTGTCTTGGAATACCAAGGAACGTTCGATGGCGCCCGTTGCGAGCACGACCTGTTTGGCCCGAAAGCTCCAAAGGCGCTGGCGTGGCATCTCTGCCGGCGCAGTGGCTAGGTGATCGGTGATGCGTTCCAGTGCGGTCAGATGGTTGTGGTCGTAATATCCGAACACTGTTGTTCTCGGCAGCAGCGTCACTTCGGGAATGGAGGCAAGTTCGGCGCGCGCGGCTTCAAGCCATTCCGCCGCCTCGGTCCCGTTGATGTATTCTTCACTCGAAAGTAGGTTGCCGCCCAACTCCGAATCTTCATCCGCTAGAATAACGCGAGCGCCTGTCCGTGCTGCCGCGAGTGCCGCCGCAAGACCGGCGGGCCCCGCACCGACCACCAACACGTCGCAGTGGCGGTGCATCTTGTCATAGCGGTCGGGGTCGCCTTCACCTGGCGCTTTGCCCATACCGGCGGCGCTGCGGATGAAATGCTCGTACGTCGTCCAAAGCGATGCCGGCCACTTGAATGTCTTGTAGTAAAACCCGGCGGGGAGGAGGCGGGAGAATACATTGAAGATCGCATGGGCATCGAATCGAAGGCTCGGCCAGCGATTTTGACTCTCGGCGACAAGCCCATCGTATAGTTCGACCTGTGTCGCGCGTAGATTTGGGGTCGCGCGTCCACCGGTGCCTACAGTGACCAGCGCATTCGGCTCCTCCGAGCCGGAAGAGAGAATGCCGCGCGGGCGGTGATACTTAAAGCTGCGCCCAATTAGGTGAACGCCGTTGGCCAGTAAGGCGGAGGCCAATGTGTCGCCGTGATAACCGGAATAAACCTTACCGTCGACGGTAAAGGAGACGCGGGCCTCGCGGTCGATGCGTCCACCCGATGAGATGCGAAAGTCTTGGCTCATTCGGGTAATTCCGGCTTGTCGTCCTCAACCTTATAAATCGCATGAAATTGGTGCGTTACCGTGTGCCGGACGGCATTGAACCATCGCCCGCACCCGGCCTCATGAACCCAACGTTCGTAATGCCATCCTTTCGGATTAGTGCGCTTGAAGACATAGTCCGCCCATTCGTCGTCGGACAACGCCTCGGGTTCGGTTGGGCGGGCGATATGGCCCTCACCACCATAGTGGAATTCATGCTCGTCGCGCTCGCCGCAATAGGGGCATTTGATGATGTGCATAGTTAGTGAGCCACCGCAGCAGCGATGTTCTCATCAATGAGACGACCGCTGCTGAATCGTGACAACGCGAAGGGAGTCGCAATTGGGTGGGGGTCATCGCGCGCGATCGTGTGCGCGAAAACATGTCCGGATCCCGGCGTCGCCTTGAACCCACCGGTGCCCCAGCCGCAATTAAAATAGAGACCCTTGATTGGCGTTTTGGTGATCAGTGGGCTCGCGTCTGGGCAAATATCGACGATACCGGCCCAGCTGCGCATCATACGGATACGGCTGAAAATTGGGAAAAGCTCGGTCAGAGCGCCCATTTGATGTTCGACGACATTGAAAGCACCGCGCTGCGCATAGGAATTGAAGAGGTCAGCGCCGGCACCAATGACCAATTCACCCTTATCCGATTGGCTGAGATAAACATGCACGGTGCTCGACATGAGAACCGTGTTCATGATCGGCTTCAACGGCTCCGAGACGAGGGCCTGCAGGGGATGGCTTTCGATCGGTAAACGCAACCCCGCCATCTCCGCCATGACGGAGGAATGACCGGACGTCACGCAACCTACTTTCGAAGTCTTGATATTCCCGCGCGTGGTGCGGACACCTTTGACCTCGCCATTCTCGATATCGAAGCCGGTCACCTCACAGTTCTGAATGATATCGACGCCGAGCGCATCGGCACCCCGCGCATAACCCCACGCCACCGCGTCATGTCGCGCGACACCCGCTTTTCGCTGCAGACTGGCGCCCAATACCGGATAGCGCACATCGCGGGAAATATTAATGATCGGGCAGAATCCCTTTACTTGCTGCGGCGAAAGGAACTCAAGATCGACGCCCAGAACGCGATTTGCATTGTGGCGGCGAGCAAATTCTTTTAGATCACCTTCCGTGTGGGCCATTTGGAGCACGCCACGCGGGCTGAACATGACGTTGTAGTTCAATTCCTTGGTAAGTTTCGGCCACATACTGAGAGCGTGGGCGTAAATACCGGTGCTTTCATCCTGCAGATAGTTCGCCCGGACGATAGTGGTGTTCCGGCCCGTATTTCCGCCGCCGATCCAGCCTTTTTCGACCACCGCGATATTCGTGAGACCGTGTTCCTTCGCCATGTAATAAGCGGTCGCAAGGCCGTGTCCGCCCGCGCCGACGATGACGGCATCGTATTCCGGCTTCGGGTCTGGGCTGCGCCAAGCTTTCTCCCAGTTTTTATGAAAACTGAGCGCATTCCGCGCGAGGCTTATGATGGAGTAATTTTGCCGCATTTTTGAAGCAATCTGGCCCGTGAAATAATGCTTTGGAGTGTGTGCCGGTTCTTTAATTCTTGCAAGATGGGAAGTGCGGCGAAGGAAATAATGTTTTGAGATTATCTTGTAACCGCTACTGGCTAATCTTATTTATCAATCGAACGTTTGATTTATTGAAAATGGCAAAATGCAAAACTCAAAACCCGAAACTAAAAAGAAACCCCATAAACCGCTTAGAGGACGCCCGGGTGGTGACGAAAGCCGTGGCCGTATCCTATCATCGGCAGGCCAATTATTTGCTGAGCGCGGCTTTAACGGAGTGTCGACCCGTGAGTTGGCAAAGGAAGCCGGCGTAAATGTCTCCGCAATCGCTTATTATTTCCGGGGCAAGAAAGGTTTGTATCGCGCGGTCTTCAACCAATTGATCGAAGACACCAATCCCTTTTTCCAGCCGACTGCCGCACATATCCGTGAGAGCGTGGTAGCGGCAAATGGTGACCGAAAAGCACTGGCCGAATTGACCCGCTGGCTGATCAAAACTCTTCTCAATGGCGTATTGAACGAGGGGCCGATGCAATGGCAGATGGGCTTGATGCTGCGTGAGTATCATCAACCGACCGATGGGTTCGCAATATTACTTGAGCACAGAGTTAACCCAATGCACGACGCAGTTGCCGGTCTTGTTGCGGCCGCGACAGGAAAGGATGCGGAAGACCCTGAGACCTTGTTACTCACATGCTGTTTGATCGGACAATGTATGGCGTTCGGCGCTGCCCGCGGTTTGGTTTTGGCGCGGCTCAATTGGATGACCTTCAACGCAGAGAACATGCCACAAGTCGTGGATACAGTGACCGGCGTGGCGCTGGCCATGCTCGGGTTCGAAGACGAGGCGTGAAATGTTACGTAAATTTGCGAAGTTCGCTATTCCGCTTGGGGTTCTCGCGATCGCGGTTGCGGTTGCGGGGTATTTAAAGGCAACGAAGCCGAAGGTTGCCGCGCAACCCCTAACGGAGAGAGTTTGGACGATCGCCGCGATACCGGCGATCGTTGAGAATATTCAGCCGAGCATCAAGCTGTTTGGTGAAATCGTCTCCGGTCGGACCGTCGATTTACGCCCGCAAGTATCCGGCAAAATCGTCCAAGCCAGTCCGAATCTGGTCGAAGGCGGGGTCGTGCGTGAAGGCGAGGTAATCGTCGATGTGGACCCATTCGATTACAAGGCGACCTTGCATCAGCGGAAAGCGGAACTGACCGAGGCTCGAGGACGACTAAAGGAATTGAAAGCGGAACTCGCCGGTGGCGTCGAGCTGCTGAAGGAAGACAAGGCACAACTCGCCTTGCGGCTTAGGGATGCCGACCGACGGGCCAAACTGCGAGGCTCGGGTGCCGGTACTGTCAAATCGTCGGATGACGCACGGCTCGCGCTCAGCGAGGCGGAGCAACGGCAAATTGACCGGCGCCAAGGCATTCAGCAGCTCAAGGCCTCCATTGAACAGCAAATGGCCGCGATCGACCGGTTGGAAGTGGCGGTATCTCTCGCGCAACGGGACCTCGAGGAGACGCGAATCGTCTCACCGTCAGATGGGTTTGTCTTTTCGGTAGAGACGGCTGAGGGAAAATGGCTCAATGTCGGCGACAGTGTCGCGCGATTAATCGACGCCAATCGGCTCGAAGCGAAATTTCACATCAGTCGGACACAGTTCCGACGCTTGATGGCAGGAGGCGGCTACAAGGAAAGACCGGCTGAAATCGTTTGGCGTGGCCGAGCCGGCGGAGAGCCGTATTCGGCATATATTGACCGGGTCGGCAGCGAAGTCGATGCGACGACCGGCGGTGTTAATCTTTACGCCAAAATCAAGACTGGCGGGGCTGAGACCATCCTGCGCCCCGGTGCATTCGTCGAAGTTTATATCACCGACCGTATTTTCGAGCGCGTCGTTCGGGTGCCGACGACAGCGGTGTACGGACATAAAAGTGTCTATGTCGTCAAAGACGGGCGACTTGAGATGCGTAATGTGCAGATCGAATCTCAAAACGGTGGCTCTCTCCTCATTTCAGGCGCCTTCCAAGCGGGTGAAATGATCGCGACTACGCGTCTGCCTGAGGTCGCTCCCGGATTGAAGGTCCAAATACAATGAGCACCGGCGGGCTGATCGGGGTCTTTGCCCGGCATCCGACGGCGGCGAATTTGTTGATGGTGATCATGATCATCAGCGGTTTCTTTGCTCTTAATAAAATGAATACGCAGTTTTTCCCGGATTTTGGGATTGATATCGTATCCGTCTCGGTCGAATGGCCGGGGGCCAGTGCGGAAGACGTCGATTCCAACATTGTCCAAGCCATCGAACCCGAGGTCCGATTTCTTGACAGCGTAAAGCGGGTTCGATCCAGCTCTCTCGAGGGACGGGCGACAATCTTGGTCGAATTTAATGCCGGAACCGACATGCAGTCCGCACTCTCGGATGTAGAGACGGCGGTATCGACCGTTACCACACTGCCGGATGATTCAGAGCAACCGGAAGTCCGTAAAATCGTGCGCTACGACTCGATCAGCCGATTGGTATTGTCCGGCCCTGTTCCCGAGTCTTCCCTGAAGCAGGTTGCGAAACGCATTCGCGATGGATTGCTTGATCGTGGGATCGATCAGGTCGACTTGTTTGGCGCGCGGGATGAGGAAATTTGGGTTGAGATTGCACCGGAGACGCTTCTGGAACTCGATCTGACGCTACAGAACATCTCGGACCGTATTCGAGAGACGTCGCAGGACGTGCCCTCCGGCGACACGTCCGGTGCGATGGAAATGCAGATTAGAAGCCTCGGATTACTAAAAACTGCTGAAGGCATGGGTGGTGTCGAAGTCCGGGCCTTGCAGAACGGACAGAAGATATATCTGCGCGATATTGCATCAATCAGCGAAAATTTCGACGAAGGAGGCAAGGAAGCCCGCCGCAACGGGTATCCAGCGATCGAGATATATGTACAGCGAGCCGTCAACGCGGATGCGTTGGAGTTAGCGGTCACGGCATCTGACTATATCGACGAAATTCGCCCGACCTTGCCGCCTTCGATCAAGCTCGAGCAATACGACATCCAGGCGCGGTTGATTAAGAGCCGGATCGATCTCTTGCTGAAGAACGGTTTCAGCGGGTTGATCCTGGTGATCATTGTGTTGTTCGTCTTCTTGAACGCGCCTGTCGCGTTTTGGGTGGCGGCGGGCATTCCGGTGGCCTTGATGGCGACGATGCTGTTCATGCTGATGAGCGGTCAGACCATCAATATGCTAAGTCTGTTCGGCATTATCATGGCACTTGGAATCGTGGTCGATGATGCCATTGTGGTCGGCGAACACGCGGAGACCAAGTCGCGCGAAGGGTTATCATCCATTGATGCGGCGATCGAAGGGGCAAGGCGAATGGCAGCTCCTGTGCTGTCCGCCTCCCTTACGACGATCGCGGCTTTCACGCCGCTACTCATCATTTCTGACATCATTGGCCAGATAATCCGCGGTATTCCTTTTGTGATCATAGCGGTGATCGTGGCCAGTTTGTTCGAATGTTTCTTTGTCTTGCCGGGCCATATGCGGGGCGCTCTCAAACAACGAAAGAAGGCCGGTAAGTGGGCTTTGCGGGTAAAGTTCGACAATGGCTTCAATCGTTTTAAGGAGGGGATGTTTCGGCCGCTCGTCACCCATGCCGTCGCCTCGCGCTATTCCACATTGGCGATCGCAGTTGCGGCTTTGATCCTAAGTGTCGGATTGATGATCGGTGGGAGGGTCGGCTTTGTTTTCTTCCCGTCCCCTGAGGCTGATAAAGTTTTCGCGAATGTGCAAATGGTCGCCGGTACGCCGAAGGCGCAGACCATTGCCATGCTCTCCGAATTGGAGCGCTCGCTCCTTGCATCCGCGAAACGCTTGAATGGCGGTGAAGACGGTCTCGTTCGCATGTCGTTGTTAAAATTAGGATCGGAGGTCGGACGACCGAGTGCAGCCCCGGTTTCTGGTGATCATATCGGCGGCGTCACTGTCGAGCTGCAAGCGTCGGACGAGCGCGACGTTCGCACGGACGCATTGATGGACGCTTGGCGCGCGGAAGTTCGCCCGGTCGCGGGAATGGATACGCTCACGATCCTGCCGGCACAGGGTGGCCCTCCGGGCCGGGATGTCGATGTGCGCCTTTCGGGTAAAGACATCACAGCGTTGAAAACGGCCTCCTTGGAGGTGCAAACACTGCTGAAACGTTATCCGGGCGTCAGCTCCATTGAAGACGATCTGCCGTACGGAAAGCTCGAAGCGATCATCGAGGTGACACCGGACGGGCGGGCCATGGGCTTCACCACGCAGTCGGTCGGGCGCCAAGTCCGGAGCGCGTTCGAGGGCGCCATCGCCAAACGCTTTCCGCGCGGCGATGAGGAAGTCACGGTTCGCGTGCAATTCCCCCGTGATGTGATCGGGCCAGGCGCTCTGGGCGAGCTGCATTTGCGCGGCAATGCGGGCGCGGAAGTCGCTCTCTCTGAAATCGTCAGCACTCGAGAAACCCGTGGATTTTCACGCATCCGCCGCGAGGACGGCATTCGGCAGGTAGCGGTAACCGCAGAGCTGGATAAAGGCGTGACATCGACCGGTAAGATACTCGATGCTTTGGCCGAAGACGGCATCAAGGAAATTGTCCGGAAACACGGCTTGAGGGTCAAATACGCCGGGAAGGCGGAAGAGCAGGCGACAACACTGGCCGATATGAAGCTGGGCGCGATGATCGGTCTCTCAGCTATCTACATAATCCTCGCTTGGGTTTTCGCCAGTTACACCAGGCCCATCGTTGTCATGTCTATTATTCCCTTGGGTTTCGTCGGGGCTGCTTTCGGTCACTACTTGTTGGGGTTTGATCTCACGATCCTCAGCATGATTGCGCTCATCGGATTGTCGGGCATTGTGGTCAACGATTCGATCATCCTCGTCAGCACCATCGATGAGCGATTAGCGGGGGGTGAAGCGCGCACTAAAGCCATTATAGATGGGGCCTGCGATCGTTTGCGCGCCGTTATCTTGACCTCGGCGACGACCATTGGCGGTCTCTTACCGCTCATGTTCGAACGCAGCCTGCAGGCGCAATTCTTGATCCCGATGGCGTTGACAATGATCTTCGGGCTGCTGTTCACCACACTGCTGGTGCTGTTCGTGGTGCCGGCCTTAATCGCGGTACAAGATGATCTCGGTAACTTAAAGAACCGTTTGTGGCGCTTCTACGCTACATCGTCGGCAGAGTGAACCTATCTCCCCATCGCGCGGGACGGACGGCGCGGATCAGCACCGCTGTCGATGATGCCGGTCTTTAGGTCTTTGCGCACCAGGCAAACGCCCGCGGTTTTCCAGGTCATATCGGCCAATCGCTCCACATCGTGGCCGCGACGCGCCAATTCCTCTCCGGTCGCCTCGTCTATGCGGCCTTCCATGGTCAATTTACCTGGATAGGCTTCGTGCGGAGAGAATGAGTTCGGCTGACTGTGGGTCATGAAACGCGGCGCTTCCGCAGCTTCCTGCGGGTTCATGCCGAATAATTCCATATTCAGCATCACCTGCACATTCGCCTGGTTCTGATTGTCGCCACCGGGGGTGCCGAACGGCATGACTGACTTGCCGGGACGTATGGCCAAGGCAGGGTTTGGTGTCAGGCGTGGGCGTTTCCCAGGACCAAGAGCGGAGGCGTGACCACGAACTGCCCAGCTTTGCGAACCTCGTGCCGACGGGCAGAGGCCGGTGCCGGGAATGACCGGCGATTCGAACGTCACGTCGGAAGGATTAGAGGAGAACGCATTGCCGTGTTTGTCGACGACACCGACATAGGACGTATCGGTCGGAGCAGGTGGGCTTCCGACGGCTAGAGTGCGCACGGAGGGCGATGGCGTGTATCCCGGGAACTCACCGGCTGGGGGCAAGTCGGGCCAGGCTTCGTCCTTGCGAATGAGTTTACGCCGCTCAGCTGCATATTCGTCCGACAGCAAGGCTTCCATCGGTACATCGACGTGGGTCGGATCGCCATAGTAGGCTTCTCGGTCCGCGAAACTGAGTTTGAAGGCTTCGGCTAGTGTATGGATATAGTCCGGTGAATTATGGCCCATCGACTTGAGATCGAAACCCTCGATCAACTTGATCATCTGCAGCAGGACAGGTCCCTGGCACCAAACTCCACAGGAGTAGATGTCCATTGGATCGCCACCATTTTTGTAGGTGATCTTCTCTGGCGCGGCGATCTCGCAAGCGAATTCCGCCAGATCTTCAGCGGAGAGCAAACCTTCATTCTCACGGTGGTATTTTACAATGGCGGAGGCGATATCGCCCTTATAGAAGGCGTCGCGAGCGGCATTGAGGCCTGCTTCGCGCCCGGCACCGTTTGATGCGGTTTCTTGATCGACCATGTATTGCAGAGATTTCGACAAATCCGTCTGCAAGAAGGATTTTCCGACGACCGGCGGCGCGTCATCCGGCAGATAGATTTCAGCGTTCTGCGGCCACATCCGATAGACATCCTGATGCGCCTTAATATAAGCGCGCATCATCTCGTGCATGGGGAAACCGTCACGGGCATAGCGGATTGCCGCCGTCGCGACTTCGCCGAAACTCATAGTGCCCCAACGGCCTAACGCCTGGATGTTGGCATCTGGCGCGGCGGGTACGACTGTCCGCAGAATGCCGATGGGAACCTCGCCGAATTCCTGTACGAACCGATCGAGGGACGTCGCTTTTGGCCACGGACCGATTCCAGTGAGGGTCAAAACCTGTTCGCTATCCGCCAGATAGACCATGATCGGTGCCACACCGGCGATTTGCACCATTTCCGACTGCACGACGCCGAGCACCAAATTTGCGGCGACCCCGGCGTCAATCGCGTTGCCGCCAGCCTCTAAAATGTCCATGGCGGCTTGGGTCGCCAGATAATGGCCGGCCGCGACAACGTGTTGCGTGCCCGTGATCATCGGTTGATATGCGGTCATAGCCTATTTCTCCTCACCTTTGGTTTCCCTCACCCTCCCACTTGCGGGAGAGGGCCGGGTTGAGGGTCTCTTGCTTGTCTACCAGCCCATCACACGAGACGCGCGCCGGGCATCCGCACCGCCGGTCATGATACCGGTCTCCAGATCCGACTGAATGGCGCAGACGGAGCCGGCTTTCCACGTCATGTCCGGCCAACGCTCGACCTTATGTCCGCGCGCATCCATCTCGTCCATGACGCTTGCGTCCATCCGACCTTCCATACGCAGGATGTTCTTCTCATACCCATGTGGCTCGAACGAATTTGGGAAACTAAAGGTTGAGAAGCGCGGCGCTTCGATGGCGTCTTGCGCTTCCATGCCCCAGACTTCCATGTTGAGGAAGACTTGCAGCATTGCTTGTGCCTGGACGTCGCCGCCCGGCGTGCCGAAGGGAAGGGACAGTTTGCCTTTCCGCATGGCCAGCGCCGGAGCCGGTGTCAGGCGCGGGCGTTTACCGGGTGCGATGGAGGAGGGATGTCCCTCGACCGCCCAGTTTTGCGAGCCTCGTGACGACGGCGCCATGCCGGTGCCGGGAATGATCGGCATGCCGTAAGAGCCGTCGCTCGGGGTGGCGGAGAATATATTTCCGCCCTCATCGACAACCGCGACATAGGACGTATCTAACGCCATTCGCGAAGGTGCGGCGGCGGCTCTGGTGGCTGCCGGTCCCGCGCCGACACCCGGTATTTGGCCGGGCGCGGGCATGTCGGGGTTGGCCTTCGCCATGTCAATTTCCGCTCGGCGTTTGCGTCCATATTCTGATGACAGCAATGTATCAATGGGCACGTCGACGAAGCGGGGGTCGCCGATATAGGCCTCCCGGTCGGCGAAGGCGAGTTTCATAGATTCTGTCAGGAAATGGACGTAATCACTTGAATTGTAACCCATTTCTTTCAGATCGACACCTTCAATGATCGACATCATCTCCAACATCGTCGGGCCCTGACACCAAGGGCCGCAGCCGTAGACGTCGATGGGCTCGCCGAAGCCAGTGTACGTACGACCGACCGGCGCTTCGAAGGCGGAGGCGTATTCCGCCATGTCTTCCATGCTCAACATGCCGCCATTGGCCGCGTGATAATCGGTGATCGTCTTGGCGATGTCGCCCTTATAGAACGCGGCGCGCGCGGCTTCCAAAGCAGCGTCGCGGCCCCTACCAGCGGCGGCTTTTTCCTCGTCGATCATATATTGGAGCGACCTGCCGAGATCGCGTTGTACGACCAGCTCGCCGGTCTTCAGTGGGCGGCCTTCCGGCAAAAAAACCTCGGCGCTGGCGGGCCAGGATTGATAGCGGTCCTGATGAGTGTCGATATTCTCCGCGAGCAACGGATGGATCGAGAACCCGTCGCGGGCGTATCGCATCGCCGACGTGGCGACATCGCCGAATGACATGGTGCCGTATTTCGCCAATACCTTGATCCAAGCATCCGGTGCGGCCGGCACGACGGCGCGGGCAAGTCCGACCGGAATCTTGCCGCCATATTCGTTGATATACTTCTCGAGGTTGGTCGCTTTCGGCCACCAGCCGAGACCGCTGACGGTCACGACCTCGCCGGATTCCGCATGGTAGAGAATAATCGGAGCGACCCCGGCGACTTGCACCAGATCCGGCTGCACAACACCGAGCGCAATGCCCGCCGCGACCCCGGCGTCAAACGCATTACCGCCCGCTTCGAGAACTTTATATCCAGCTTCCGTGGCGAGGTAATGCCCCGCCGAGATCATGTAATGATTGGCTTTGATGGTCGGTTGCAATGACATTTTCGTCTCCTCCTACGGCGCGCATGGCGTCGCGGCCGATGGAATTTTGTTGAATTGACCCTAGCGTATCGCCTTCAACGAACAAGGGGGAGAGGATTTATTCCCCACGGTTTTGCTTTTCGGCAGAACAGCCCGAAATCAGTTGGATGGGTACTTACAGTCATTTCGAAGTTAAACCGCTTTCCGGTGCGGTCGGCGCTGTGTTGAGTGGGATCAATATCTCGGAAGAGCTCTCGGCTGGCGCCATCGCCGAAATCCGGCAGGCTTGGCTAGAACATCTCGTGATCTTCTTTCGCGATCAGCAATTAAGTGACGAGCGTTTGATGGCGTTCGGGCGTCGCTTCGGAGACCTGTACCTGCACCCGAACTTGGCCAAAAAAGGGCCAAACCCCGAGGTGATTCATGTGGTGAAGGAGCCGGATGCGACCCGGGTCGTTGGTGCCGAGTGGCATACGGATACGGCGCATGTTGAATGTCCGCCCATGGGGGCAATCCTGCATGCATTGGAGGTACCGCCGCGCGGAGGTGATACGCTGTTCGCCAACCAATATCTGGCCTACGAGGCGCTGTCAGATGGGCTGAAGGCGGCACTCGACGGCATGAAAGCGGTGCATAACGACAGCCGTGTCGCGGGACCCAATGCGAATAAGGGACGCTCCACGCAGACCCGCGACGATGAGGAATGGACACCCACGGAAAATGCACATCCCGTTATCCGCACCCATCCGGAGACAGGTCGCAAAGCGCTTTTCGTTAATGTTGCGTCGGCGCATAAATTCGAGGGGATGAGGAGAGCGGAAAGCGCAGCCTTGCTGCAGTATCTCTTTAAACACGCGACCCGGCCGGAGTTCACCTGCCGATTCAATTGGGAGCCCGGTTCCGTCGCGTTTTGGGATAACCGTTGCCTGAAGCATATTGCGGTCAATGACTATCAGGGGCATCGCCGTGATATGCGGCGTGTGCAGCTTGTGGGCGATAAGCCGACGTAATTGACGGCGGTTATAGACAATTTGTCAATTTTGTGCTATGAAACGCTGACGATCTTTGACACGTAAAAATTTTTGACATTCCTCGGCTCACCGGTGCCGCTCGCAGCCCAAAAGAGCGATATTGTAATACTGTTCATGGGGTTGTTCCGCGAAAAAACGATCATGGGCGCTGTATCGCCCGAACTGGGATGACATCTTCCCAGATTCCGCTTATTTGTCTTCTATGACAGTGGAACCAGCTCAAACGACTCCAACGTTGGAGTATCCACCCTTTCTCTATGGCACGGCTTGGAAAGAAGAAGAGACGCGCCGCTTGACCCTTTTGGCAATCCGACAGGGGTTTCGGGGCATCGATACCGCCAATCAGCGTAAGCATTATTTCGAGGCGGCGGTGGGCGAGGCTATTGCCGACGCTTTCGACGGCGGCCTTGTCACTCGGGAAGAGCTGTTCTTACAAACGAAATTCACCCATCAGAGTGGCCAAGACGAGCGTTTGCCTTACGATGCGAAAGCGCGCATCGGCGATCAAGTACGCCAGTCCTTTGATTCGTCATTGGCGCACCTCGGGCTCGATTTTATCGACAGCTACGTGCTCCACGGCCCAACGACCCGCAAGGGCCTGAGTGCCGCCGATCTCGAAGCATGGAAGGCGATGGAGGCAATCCAGAGCGAAGGAAAGGTTGGATCTCTTGGTATCAGCAACGTTTCGTTGGAACAACTTCGCACGCTGCAAAAGGTCGCGAAGGTTAAACCGCGTTTCGCACAAATCCGATGCTATGCGGCGCGTGCTTGGGAGCGCGATATTCGTGAGTTCTGTGGCGTCCATGGCATCGTCTTTCAAGGATTCTCGTTGCTGACCGCAAACCGGCAGGTGCTGAACCACGAAGCGATGAAGGAAATCGCGCGGCTGCATCGCAAAACGGCAGCACAGATAATCTTCCGTTATGCCCTTGAGGTCGGGATGTTGCCGCTGACCGGGACGAAGAGCGGCATCCATATGGCGGAAGACCTCGATGTTTTCAGCTTTAAGCTGACCGTGGCCGATGTGAAGGCCATCGAGAGCATGGGAGTTGAGGGCAAGCCGCAACCGTTTCGGATCACGATCAAACGTCGGGGGGATTAGAACGGAAGCGCACCCTTCGGCGGACTCAGGGTGAGGATAATTTTAGAAACGCAGAGACCTCATCCTGAGCTTGTCGAAGGATGAGAGCGTGGATGTGAGGAGAAGCTATGAAATTCGGCGGAATGGTCGCGACGAAAATCGACGATTGGGAAATCTTCAAGGAACTGGAAGACTTGGGCTACGACAGCGCCTGGGCTCCGGACAGTCAGATGATCTGGTCAGACTGTTACGCCGCGCTTGCGCTCGCCGCGTATCACACGTCCCGCATTCGCCTCGGCACCGGTGTTGCCATTGCTGGGACCCGACTGGCACCGGTGACCGCGCATTCCATCGCCTCGATCAACAAACTGGCGCCGGGGCGCACGTTCCTTGGCATTGGTACCGGGCACACTGCGATGCGGATCATGGGGCAGAAACCCTTGGGGCCGACCGCGTTCAGGGAGTATTTGCGGGTCGTGCGCGGCCTTCTGGACGGGGAAGAGGTCGACTATACCCACAACGGCGAGACCCGGCCGATCCGCTTCCAAGACCGGGAATTGGATTGCCTCAACCTTGATGACCGGGTGCTGATCTATGTCGGCGCTAACGGTCCGAAAGCGCTCGCCGCCACAGGTGCGTATGGGGACGGGCGGATCAGCGCCGGGACAGAACCGGTTGCCCTCATGCAAAATAACATGGAGAAGGTGCGCCGAGGAGCGGAGCAAGTAGGCCGCACGCTAACGGAAGGTTTCCACACCTCGGTCCTGACGTACGCTTGCGTTCTCAGGAAGGGGGAGAGTTTGGAGAGCGATCGCGTGATAGACGAGACCGGCGCGCCCGTCGTCTCATCACTGCATTTCTGGTACGAGATCATGCTCCAGCGCGGCAACGACGGGTTCATTCAAGACACGATCCGCGACGAGTGGGAGGACTACAAGCGTCACGTCGAAGCGATGCCGCAAGAGCGCCGCCACCAAACCCTCCACACCGGCCACTGCGCGTTCCTGCCGGAAGACGAGCGCCGATTTATCACCCCTAATATGATCCGCGCAACCCTGGGGCTCGTTGGGGAGCCAGACGAGATTAAGGAACAGATCGCCAAGATGGAGGCGGCAGGGCTAAAGGAAATCCTGCTTCTACCGCCACAGGCCTGCGCGAGGGAGAACTTCCGAGAATTTGCCCAAACGGTTATGAGTTAGGAATTTCCCGCTTTGGACGCTTCGCCATGCGCGTGCGGCGGCGTTCGCCTTCGGCGCGGAGGTCTTCTTGGTTCTCCGGGCCGACATAGTTATAGACCCCACGCCAGTTCGGGTCGCCGTTCCAATCGAAGGGCGCATGGACGGTCGTCTGCGGGCCTCCAGCGCTCTCCAACAATTCCACGGCTTGACGCGCGATGGCTGCTTGCATGTCTCGGTCATAGGGGATGCCGCAGGGATTGCCGAGCGGGAAGTCGACGAACAGGAAACGTGGGACGGCACAATGCTCGACGATGTCCCGGCCGGAGCCGATGACGACGGTCGGGATGCCGTTCTCTTCAAGATGTCTGGCTGTCAGACTCACGGTCTGATGGCAGACGGGTCACAAGGGGACGAGGAGGGCTGCGTCGGCGCCGTCCGCGGCTAGGCGGTGGAGGATTTCCGGGGCGTCGTATTCGTTGGTATGCCGATAGCTGTAATCGGTCGGCACGCTGTGGAAATGCTCGGTCAGGCCGCCGATCACGCCGTCTTCGCCTAGTTTGTTCAGGGCATTGATTGGCAGGTAGCTTTCCCGGTCCCGCGTGTGGGTGGATTTCTTATCCCAAGCGAGGTTTTGATTGTAGAGGCCTTCGGGCGCCTCCGCGATTGCCTGCGACCATGCCTCTTTCTTCGGCGGATTATCATCGCTCCAATCACCCGGCGGATATGAGGTCGTGACAAGTGCGATCTTCGCTTGGTCGAGCGGGCGTTTGAGACGCGTGAAAGGTGCTGTCTCATTTTGAGCCCAGCGATAATCCGGCGAATAACCGAGCGCACGGTAATACAGCCGCGTGCGCTCCATATAGGCGATAGGAGATATGTTGTTCATGTCTCTAATATAGGACCGAAAGTCGGCGCTGCCTAGCGCATGGGCGCTTCTCGGGGATCGCCGACCGGGATGGTCATCAGATCCTCGCCGAAGAAGATATTACCGTCATAGATCTCCGCCATTTCCGTGATCAAGCGTTCGCGCACGCCGGGGACGTCCATTTGTTCCAAGACGTGGGAAACGACGAGGTTTTTCACATTGGCTCGCTTGCCGAGCTCCGCCAACTCTAGATGGCCCATACAGCCTTCCGTATAAGCCTTCGATGGTTCCGTGCCGGAGATGTATTGGCACATATGGACCAGCACATCGACACCCTCCGCGAGCTTGTTCATGCCCTCGCACGGACCGGTGTCGCCGGAATAGGCAAAGGAGCCCCCCGGCGTGTCGAGGCGGTAGCCGTAGCAGACGAGATAGGGCTGCACGTGGATGACGCTGCGCACGGTCACGGTCCATCCGTCGCCGTGGATGGTATCGTTTGAGCGAAGCTCGGTGACGTCCGGCTTCGGTTTCGGGCGCGGGATCACGCCGCCTCGCCACTCGAAGGTGTCGATGGAAAGTTGGTGATTACAGCGCGCTTCCAGGTCCGGGCCGAAGACGCCGTCCTCGCCGATATACAGCTCAGTCATGCGAGCGGTGTGGGGCGGGCCGTAGACCTTGAGCTCCGGCAGCCGTCCATCCGATTGGTCCCAGCGGGTCATCAGCAACCGGGCATAATCGAGGCAGTGGTCGTAATGGAGGTGGCTGAAGAAGACATGAGAGACATCGACCGCGTTGACGCCTGCTTCCATCATTCGGTGATAGGTCCCGGGGCCTTGGTCGAACAGGATGATATCGTCGCCGACCTCGACCATATAGCCGGAGCTCATGCGTTTGAGCGACGGGGTCGGGGTGCCGGTGCCGAGCAGAGTGATTTTCATGATTGCCTCCTCAAGGGCTAACGCCGCATTGCCGAATCTTCGAATTAGACCATAATCCCCCATAGACTAATCTGGAGAGAACCCGATGGCGAAATTCCCGTTCGAAATGGTCCCGCTGCCCGAGGCGCGCAGCACGCAGAAGCCGCGCAAGACCGGCATTACCATGATGGTAGATTTTGGTACTCCCGTGGGAAAGCTGGAAGATTTACTCGGCCTGATCGGCCCGCATGTGGACTTGATCAAGATCGCTGTGGGATCGGCGCGCCTCTACCGCGATTCATATCTCGGACAAAAACTACGGCTCTGTGAAGGTTATGGCGTCAAACCCTTCATCGGCGGGCAGTTCCTCGAATATGTCGTGGCCACCCAAGGGTTCGAGGCAGCACCAGCCTTCTACAAAGAGGCCAAGCGCATGGGATTCCAAGCGGTCGAGGTCTCCGATAACTGCGTGCCGCTCTCGGCGAACCAACGCAAGTCGCTGATCAGCCAGGGTGTAGATGCCGGTTTGGAAATCCACGGTGAAATCGGCTCGAAGGATATCAGGCAGACAGCTGAGACCTTGCTCGGCCAGGCACATGACAGTCTCGACGCTGGCGCTGATGTCGTGCTGGTGGAAGCCGCGGAAATGATTATCGATGGTGAGGTGCAGGAGCACCTTATTGCAGCGCTAGAAGCCGAATTTCCGGCGGAAAAAGTGATCTACGAATTGCCCGGACCTTGGATTAAAGGGGTGAGCCTTTCCGACGTCTATCAGATGAAAAAGTTCCTCATCGAGCGTTTCGGCCCTGATGCCAATATCGCCAATGTCATGCCCGACGACGTATTCGAGACCGAAGCATTGCGTTGCGGATTGTCCGTGATCGGCCCGAAGGAATTCGCTTTCGAGACGGTGTAGAGCGATGGGCGAAGTTTACCGCGTCGTCGGTTCCGCCGGGTCGCCCTATTCGATGAAAATGCGGGCGATTTTTCGGTATCGGCGGATTCCACATATCTGGGAAAACCGCAGCGGTCGCGTCAGGGATGAGACCGCTGACGTTCGGCCGCTATTGATTCCCATGGTGAAGTTTCCGGACGGAGGCGATTGGCGGGTCGATTCGACGCCGATTGCGTATGAATTGGAAGATCGATATTCCGAACGCTCGATCTTACCAGCCGATCCGGTCCATCGCTTTCTCGCAGAGCTGATCGAGGATATGGCGGACGAATGGCTTACCAAGGCGATGTTTCATTATCGTTGGTATTACGAGCCGGATCAGGCGTTCGCGTCCTGGTGGATAGCTTCGGATGGCTTGTCGGCGGATAGCGTGCCGCGCGCTGAACGGGAAGCCTTCGCGCGCGATTTCGGGCAGCGCCAGATCGACCGGATGGGTATGGTCGGCTGTACCGAAGAGAACAAACCAATAATTGAAGAGACTTACGGCCGTGTGTTGAAGGCGCTTGAGACCCGGTGCGGGTTGGAAGGTTATTTGTTCGGAACACGGCCCTCGCTCGCGGATTTCGGATTGTTCGGTCAGTTGAAGACACTCGGTGACGATCCAACACCGCGCGCCGAGATGTCCCGAATCGCGCCGACCGTTCTGCATTGGATTCGACAAACGGATGATCTTTCAGGAAATGTTGGCGAATGGTTATCCGCCGACACGGCGCTTCCTGAAGCAATGACGGCATTGTTGCAAGTCTGCGGGGAGGCATATCTTCCGTTTCTAGCTGCGAATATGCGCGCCCTAGAGGTCGGCGTAGAAGAGGTAGCGCTTTCGATATTCGATAAACCCTATGCCCAATCGCCGTTTAGATATCAGGGAAAATGCTATTCCCGACTTCGTAGTCTCTATGGGCGTTTGGAAGGTAGAGACAAACAGCGCGCCGATACGCTCCTAGAGCAGACCGGGTGCATACAATGGCTCGAGAACAGGGCGTAGTTTAAGCGGTTTCTGAAGTACTTGTGTGCCGATTGAATGCGAATGCCGACACACCACCGAGCAACAGCCAGAACAATAGATTTGTGATCAACGATGCGCTGACGAATGAGGCCGCGAGTTCCGCTGGTAGCACACCGGGGCCGTCAAAATGTGGGTGCGGTGCGCCGAACATATGTGGTAACGCAATAAGTGCGATGCCGACAGTTTTCCAAATGACTTGATTGGCGAGGAAGATCAAAGCCAATCCGCCAGCAGTAGCGGCAACAGCGGCTGCCCACCATATCTGCCGGTCATTGACCGGTGCCGACCGCATACCCGGCAATTCCGGCGGCAACCCGAAGGCGGGCGCCAACTGGAAAATCGTGTAGCCAAGCAAGCCCCAGATGAGGCCCTTGCGCCAATCCACTTGGCCGTAGAGTGCGAATGCCGCACAGAGCAACAACGCGAACCCAATACCTATCAGGACATTTGCAAGCAGGGTAAATGCGATACGTTCAACGCCATCCGCAGGCGCCCATGTATCGTGTCCCTCATCTCCGTGAGAATGAGTATTTACAGCCGGAGCGCCGTGAGAATGGCCGGAATCCGAATTTCCCGTTACGGATTCAAATGTTTCGGCCTGCCAAATAAGCGGCATGACCTTGCAAGCTTGTAAGCCTGTGAAAGCGATGCCCGCAACAATGCCACTGATGACTGCAGCAATCAGGATGCGACTGAACATATTAACAAATCAGTGGCAGGGGAAAGCGATGGCGTGCCGTGAATCATGGGCGGCGTTATGGAGGACGTTCGGCTGTGCGAGACCGGCCACAAACAATATGAACAATCCTAGCGCTGCCGCGGCGATTGGCGCGATAACGCGAGAGTTTTCTCTGCTAGCAGAGACGGTCTGAGTGACGTTCATTTCGCGCATTCGATTTTTCCTCTCGATATTCCCAGCATAGTGTTGCCGGATATCCAGACCTGGGACAAGACAGAAATTGATTAGCCCAAAGTTACATCAGCGATCACCCTGAAATCAAACTGATCCCGAATTTTCCAACTTCCTCTGAACCGGGGTCAACCGTTGTTCCGAATAGACGATGATTTGAGATACAGTTTCCGAATTTTTGGAAAGGGGAAGAAGGAATGATAATTCGTCGATCCAAGCACCGCGAACATTTTGAAACGAAATGGGGTCATAGTATGATTCGTCTTTACATTAATGAATTTCCGGCTCCGGCACGTCTTCACCGGCTTCCAAGAAGTCGAAATCGCACCCTTCGTTGGCTTGGCGGATATGTTGCGCATACATCCAACCATAGCCCCTTTTGTAATGTGGCTCCGGTGCGACCCAATCCGCTTTTCGACTTGCCATCTCTTCATCTGAAATTTCCAGATGCAATCGCCGACCGGGGATATCCAGCTCAATAATATCGCCGTCACGGACAAGAGCGAGGGGACCCCCGATAAATGATTCGGGCGCTACATGCAGAACGCAAGCGCCGTAAGATGTGCCGCTCATGCGGGCGTCGGAAATGCGCACCATATCGCGGACACCTTCTTTGAGCAGTTTTTGAGGGATCGGAAGTTGGCCCCATTCCGGCATGCCGGGACCTCCGACCGGACCTGCGTTCTGCAGCACGATGACCGAATCCTTGGTGATATCGAGATTGATGTCGTCAATTCGCACGGCCATGTCGTTGTAATTCTTGAATACGACGGCAGGCCCCTTGTGTTGATGCAGATGCTTTTCCGCAGCGGTGTGTTTAATGACCGCGCCGTCGGGCGCTAGATTGCCCTTGAGGGTTACCAGACCGCCTTCATCGGACATCGTGTTGTCCAAAGTACGTATAACTTCATCGTTATAGACTTTCGCGCCCTTGATATTCTGGCCCAAGGTCTTGCCGTTGACGGTATTGGCATCGAGATTGAGCTTATCGGAAAGCCGATTGAGCAAGGCGCGGAGGCCGCCTGCATAATAGAAATCCTCCATCAACCACCGCCCCGATGGGCGAATATCGGCAATTACCGGAGTCGTCCGCGAGAGAGCATCGAACAGCTCAAGGTCAATATCCACTCCTGCACGGCGCCCGATGGCCAGCAGATGGATCGCGGAATTCGTCGAGCCACCAAGCGCCATAATCGTTGTCACCGAGTTCTCCAACGCCTTGCGGTCTAGAATGTCTCGCGGTTTGAGGTCTTCCCAGACCATGTCGACGACCCTCCGCCCGGTAGCCGACGCCATACGTATGTGGTGGGAATCGGCCGCGGGAATGGATGCCGCACCCGGTAATGTCATGCCGAGCGCTTCGGCCGCGCTGGTCATGGTCGACGCGGTACCCATAGTCATGCAGTGGCCGGGCGAACGAGCAATACCACTCTCGACCTCGTCCCACTCATCTTCTGTGATATTGCCGGCCCGCAATTCGGCCCAGTATTTCCACGAATCGGTGCCGCTGCCGAGCGGCTCCCCGTGCCAATTCCCCCGCAACATCGGTCCTGCGGGAACGAAAATCGCGGGAATATTCATACTCGCCGCAGCCATCAGCAACGCGGGCGTGGTTTTATCGCAACCGCCCATTAATACCGCGCCGTCGATTGGATGGCTGCGCAAGAGTTCCTCGGCTTCCATGGCCAGCATATTGCGGTAGAGCATCGTCGAGGGTTTCACGAACGGCTCGGATAGGCTCATCGCCGGTAGCTCCAGAGGAAACCCTCCAGCCTGCAATACGCCGCGCTTAACGTCGTCGACCCGTTGTTTGAAATGCGCGTGGCACTGATTGATATCCGACCAGGTGTTGATGATCGCAATGGCAGGCTTCCCCTCCCAATCATCGGCACCGTAACCCATCTGTTTGGCCCGAGAACGATGCCCGAACGCCCTCAAATCCTGTACGCCAAACCAGCGGAAACTGCGGAGGTCTTCAGGTTTTTTTCGGACGGACATGGGAAACTCCATTGATGCGTAGGAAAAGATTGAGTGCAATTTGTCTTCGTGGGAAAGGCGCGTCAAACCGTATGACTGTCAAATATGTATAAATTTATAGACAAATGGGCCTAAAAAATTGGCGTCGGGTTACCCAATTAAAAATGCTTAGTACAGTGCGTTTAGATCGCGTTATTGTTCCCTAAGCGATTGAATAAATATGGAATACGTCCGATGGCAAAAGCGGTTTGGAAGGACATTGTCCTGGCAGAGAGCGACGATATCGTATTTGTAGAAGGAAATGTCTATTTTCCGCGCGCCGATGTGGATTGGGGTTATATCCAAATGTCGGATGAATTGCCCCTTACATATTGTCATTGGAAGGGCATGGCCGAATATTACGACATCTTTGTCGGCGAGGAGCCCAATGAAGGAGCGGCTTGGGCCTATGTCGAACCTTATCCCGAAGCCGAGGCTATTACTGGGCGAGTCGCCTTTTGGCATGGCGTCGAAGTCACGGGCGGCCCGGATGGCGAGGGTCAGATCGAAAAACTTCCGAGCCAACATGTAGATAAGACGGGCTGGAAAGGTCTTTGTTGGTATTTGAAATTTACCGATAAGCCTCATCTAGACACTGCCGATATTGAGGCGAATACCGGAATCGGCGAAGCGGATTTGGCTGAAATCTGGCAGGATTACAACGTGCAACGATATGCGCAGCTCTACGGCTGGAAATTATCGCTCCGCGTTGAGCGAACTTGAACGCGAGAAGCTTCATTTCCGACTATTGGGCTTAATCTTCAGGGCATCCCGGTCATAACGGCGCCGCCACTGTTGGCGCGCATCAATTCCCCGAGATGCCCCGACTGCTATAGGAGCACTCGGGAGGTTGTAATGACGAATGCCGTCAAGGACGGTCATGGGGAGGCGATTGGTCGAAGCGAGGGTGATATCACGGCGTTTTGTGCACCGTGCCGCCCGCTCGACTACAAAGCCATGCGCATAGACGTTCCTGCCATTTGTCCGGATGTCATGGACGCGGTAACGCAGCGCTATTTCAGTGCCGGAGAACGGCTCTCAATTCACGATCAAGAAACTCATCAGATCACGATAGTGGCGACCGGTGC
>CAXAGK010000010.1:0-23068 GCA_963968305.1 uncultured Rickettsiales bacterium
TCGATGTCCTTGATGGACGCAGGTGTACCGCTCGGCAATCCAGTCGCCGGCATCGCCATGGGATTGATCAAGGAAGCAGATGATTTCGCCGTTCTCTCCGATATCTTGGGCGACGAGGATCATCTTGGTGATATGGACTTCAAGGTCGCTGGTACCTCGAAGGGTGTCACCTCGTTGCAGATGGACATTAAGATTACTTCGATTACCGAGGAAATCATGCAAATCGCTCTCGGCCAAGCTAAGGACGGACGCTTGCATATCCTAGGCGAGATGGAGCGGGCAATTAACGCGGCGCGTGAAAGCGTGTCCGACAACGCGCCCCGCATCACAACGATGTCCATTCCGCGCGATAAGATCCGTGAAGTCATCGGCACCGGCGGTAAGGTCATTCGCGAGATTTGCGAAGTCACCGGCGCCAAGGTCGACATTGAAGACGACGGCACGATCAAGGTTGCGGCGATCGACGGAGAAGCCGGCCAAAGAGCGATCGATTGGATCAATGGCATCGTTGCCGAGCCGGAAGTCGGCACGATTTACAATGGTAAGGTTGTAAAGCTGATGGACTTCGGCGCTTTCGTGAACTTCCTTGGCAGCAAAGACGGTCTCGTCCATATTTCCGAGTTGGCGCAAGAGCGCGTCGGTGAAGTCGGCGATATCGTCACACTTGGCGATGAGGTGAAGGTCAAAGTTATCGGCCTCGACGATCGCGGCAAGGTTAAATTGTCCATGCGGTCGGTCAACCAGGAGACCGGTGAGGAAATTGAAGTCGAGCCCCGCGCGCCGCGTGGCGATCGGCCCAGTGGAGATCGGCCGCGCCGCGGCCGTGCTCGCAACGAAGACTAAATTGCCGGAAAGATGTCCCGGATGCAGAAACGCGGCGGACTTGTTCCGCCGCGTTTTTCATTGCGGTTCATGCTGGAAGTGTGAGGTGACGGACAGCTTTAGGCCGGTGTCGCCGCCATGCCGACGACATTATAGCCGTTATCCACGTAGAGGACCTCGCCGGTGACGGCGCCGGAAAGGTGGGAGAGCAAATACACGCCGGCCCCGCCAATATCGTCCAAGGTTACATTGCGGCGCAGTGGCGAGTTCTCGCCCTGCCATTTGAACACGAACCGCGCACTGCCGATGGCGGAACCCGCCAAAGTACGCATCGGTCCTGCTGAAATCGCATTTACGCGAATGCCTTTCCCGCCGAGATCGGCGGCGAGATATCGCACACTCGCCTCAAGCGCGGCTTTCGCTACACCCATCACATTATAATTCGGCATCACGCGCTGCGAGCCGTCATAGGTCAGGGTCAGCAGGCTACCGCCAGGCGGCATAAATCGCGCGGCGCGTTGCGCCACGGCGGTGAACGAATAGCAGGAGACATCGAGCGTGTGCAGGAAATTCTCCCGCGACGTATCGATGTAACTTCCCTTCAACTCTTCCTTATCGGAATAAGCGATAGCGTGGACGACAAAATCAATTCCCGACCATTCCTTGGCAACAGCATCGAAAGCGGCGTCGAGGCTCCCGGCTTCCGAGACGTCACATGGGACAACAATGTTCGAGCCAACCGATGCCGCCAATGGCTGAACCCGCCGGCAAAGCGCTTCACCTTGATAGGTGAAAGCGAGCTCGGCGCCGTGGCGATGCAGAAATTCAGCAATTCCCCAGGCAATCGAATGATCGTTGGCGACGCCCATGATAAGCCCGCGTTTGCCGGACATTAGGGGATTAGCGCTCAGGCTTAGGCCCTCGGTTTCTGTTGGGATGTCGGACACGGGTTTGGCTGCCGTCGCTTTAGGACTGATAACGGCCGAAAACTAATGTGCCGTTGGTGCCGCCGAAACCGAAACTATTCGACATGACAATATCGAGATCAACGTCCTCTTCGCACTCCTGGACAATCGGGAAGGCTTCCGCTTCGGGGTCCATATTCTCGATATTTGCCGAACCGGCGATAAACCGGTTTTCCATCATCAGGAGCGAATACACGGCTTCGTGGACGCCGGTCGCGCCAAGGGAGTGCCCGGTAAGAGACTTCGTCGCACTAATTTTCGGCACATTATCGCCAAAAACTTCACGAATTGCTTTCAATTCGCTGATGTCTCCAACAGGTGTGCTGGTGCCATGGGTATTGATATAGCTGACAGGGTCATTCAAGCCGGAGATGGCAAGACGCATGCATCGCTTAGCGCCTTCGGAAGAGGGCTGCACCATATCATAGCCATCGGACGTAGCTGCGTATCCGACAACTTCGCCATAAATTTTAGCGCCGCGCGCGAGGGCGTGTTCCAATTCTTCGAGAACCACTGTGCCGCCGCCCCCGGCGATGACGAAGCCGTCTCGGTTGGCGTCGTAAGGTCGACTGGCAGTCGTCGGCGTATCGTTATATTTCGATGACAGGGCCGGCATAGCGTCAAACAACAAGGTCATGGTCCAATCCAATTCCTCGCCACCACCGGCAAAGACAATGTCCTGCTTGCCGAATTGGATAAGTTCCGCCGCGTTACCGATGCAATGGGTGCTGGTGGCGCACGCCGAAGTGATCGAGTAGTTCACGCCCTTAATCTTGAATGGTGTCGCCAGCGTGGCAGAGTTGGTGCTCGACATCGTGCGGGGTACCATATAAGGCCCAACGCGTTTCGCCGATTTTTCGCGCAATGTATCCCAAGACCAAAGCAGGTTCTTGGTCGACGGTCCGCCGGAGCCCATAATCAGACCCGTTCTCTCGTTTGAGACGTCCGAATCTTCTAGGCCCGAATCTTCGATGGCTTGCTGCATCGAGATAAAGTTATACGCGGCGCCATCACCGAGGAACCGTCGGACTTTGCGGTCCAAGAAGTCCTCGACATCCAGTTTGACGCGGCCATGAACATGGCTGCGAAAACCGAGTTCCGCGTATTTTTCGCAATGTTCGATGCCAGAAGTTCCGGCCTTCAATGATTCTAGGACTTCTGACTTGTTATTTCCGATGCAGGAAACGATACCGAGTCCAGTGACGACTACCCGTCGCATGACAGCTCCATCAGGATTGTTCGCTGGGGGTGAACAGGCCGACGCGAATATCTTTCGCCTCGTAGATGGGCTCTCCGTCGACGTTCATCACGCCGTCGGCGATCCCCATTACCAGCTTACGCATAATCACCCGTTTCATATTGATTTGATAGGTTAGTTTCTTCGCTGTATCGAGAACTTGACCGGAAAACTTGACCTCGCCGACGCTAATCGCTCTCCCGCGCCCGAGCCCGCCAAGCCAACCCAGGAAAAATCCGACCATTTGCCACATGGCGTCCAGACCGAGACAACCCGGCATGACAGGATCATTCTCGAAATGACATTTAAAGAACCAGAGTTCTGGATTGATATCGAGTTCGCCGGTTATAGAACCTTTATCGTGAGGCCCACCGTCGGCATTAATGGCGGTGATACGATCCATCATTAGAAACGGCGGCAATGGCAATTGCGCATTTCCCTCGCCGAACATGCGACCGTGTCCACACTCGAGAAGCTCTTCGAAAGTGTAGCTATTTTTCTGTTCAAACGTCACGATCGATTCCTTCCCACCATCTCACAGAAGACTTTGACAGAACAACCTTTATCGTAGCTCGGCGGCGAAGACAATGCCGAGGGCATCACCCGTTTAGACATCCAGCCGTTCGACTTTCAACGCATTTATTTGGATGAAATTGCGGCGCGGTTCTACCAGGTCGCCCATCAATGTTGTAAACAATTCACCCGCTTCGTCGGCATGACCGACTTTCACCTGATGCAAGGTTCGGGCGTTTTCATCCATTGTGGTCTCCCAGAGTTGTTCCGGGTTCATTTCGCCGAGGCCTTTATAGCGCTGTACGCCGATGCCTTTCCTGCCGAGCGCCATGACCTTATCTACCAACGCAGTGGGACCGGAGATACGGTGCTCATCTTCTTTCGCCCGCAGGGTCGGGTAGCGTACAAAATAGCGCTGTAGCGAAGATG
Source organism: uncultured Rickettsiales bacterium (assembly GCA_963968305.1). Classification (GTDB taxonomy): domain Bacteria; phylum Pseudomonadota; class Alphaproteobacteria; order UBA8366; family UBA8366; genus UBA6544. The sequence continues at coordinate 3,967 of CAXAGK010000010.1, forward strand.
TCATGGCATCCAGGCGGCGCCCTTCGGCGCTGCGGACGAGCGCGGAATCGATCATGAATACCTGGGCGACACCACGCAACGTGCGTGAAAGCAATAATCCACCGCCCTCTTGCGGTGTCCCGGCCCAGCCACGTTCCAGGGGGTCGGCGAGCGCGTCGAGACGTTTGGCCACATACTCCGCCGCTTGCTGCGCTTGTTCCGGATCATCTAGGACGTCTGGGTTGAGGGCGCCGGCAATGGCGGTTTGTTCGACCACTTCGACATTCCCCACCTTGCGGGTGAGCGGCTCTAGCAGCGATTTTGCTCGGCGAGACTGTTCCATGATTTGCGACAGTTCGTCGCGGCCGACCTCTTCACCCTCTTCGATGATTAAGGTGCAGTTGCCCAGTGCCTCGCGCATCAGGAATTCTTCCATCGCGGGGTCATCCTTGAGATAGACTTCGGATTTGCCTTTCTGGACCCGGTAGAGCGGCGGTTGCGCAATATAGAGGAAACCGCGTTCAATCAATTCCGGCATTTGCCTATAAAAGAAAGTCAGCAACAGGGTACGGATATGGCTGCCGTCGACATCGGCGTCGGTCATGATGATGATTTTGTGGTAGCGCACCTTATCGGGATTAAAATCGTCCCGCCCAATCCCAGTTCCCAAGGCGGCGATCAAGGTGCCGATTTCAACGGAGCTGATCATCTTGTCGAAGCGGGCACGTTCGACATTCAAAATTTTCCCGCGTAATGGCAAGATCGCTTGATGGCGTCTATTCCGCGCCTGTTTGGCCGACCCGCCGGCCGAATCGCCCTCGACGATGAAGATTTCGCAGAGTTCCGGATTGCGTTCTTGGCAATCCGCGAGCTTGCCCGGCAGATTGGCAATGTCCAAGGCGCCCTTGCGCCGGGTGAGTTCGCGCGCCTTACGCGCCGCCTCGCGCGCGGCCGCGGCTTCAACGACTTTATGGACAATGCTGCGGGCTTCGGCCGGGTGCTCCTCGAACCACTGGCTTAATTTTTCGTTGGCGACGGACTCGACCACCGGCCGCACTTCCGACGAGACCAATTTTTCTTTGGTCTGGCTGGAGAATTTTGGATCTGGGACCTTAATCGACAGAATACAGGTCAGGCCTTCACGCGCGTCGTCGCCGGTAATGCCGATCTTCTCGCGTTTCGCGATTCCGCTTGCGGCCGCGTAGTTATTAATCTGGCGGGTCAATGCGGCGCGGAATCCAGCGAGGTGTGTGCCACCGTCGCGCTGTGGAATATTGTTGGTGAAGCACAGCATCGTCTCATGGAAGCTGTCGTTCCATTGCATGGCGATCTCGACGACGAGTTCTTCCTTCTCACCCATGATGACGATCGGTGGATCGAAGACCGGCGTCTTTGAGCGGTCGAGGTAGCGGGCGAACTCCAGCAGGCCGCCTTCGTAGTGAAAGGTTTCAGTCGGCGCGTCGGCCTTGCGGCCATCGGTGAGGACGATTTGAATGCCCGGATTAAGAAAGGCGAGTTCGCGCAATCTATGTTCCAAGATTGAGTAGTCGAACTCGGTCTTGGTAAAGGTTTCGACCGATGGCGTGAAATTCACCTGAGTGCCGGTTTCGCCGTCGGTCTCCCCAGTAATCTCAAGCGGTCCTGCGGCTTCGCCGTGATTGAACCGCATGGAGTAGATCTTACCGTCTCGCTTAATCGTGAGGTTGAGCTCCGCTGACAAGGCGTTCACGACCGAGACGCCAACGCCATGTAATCCGCCGGAGACCTTGTAAGAACTGGAGTCGAACTTACCGCCAGCGTGCAGTTGGGTCATGATCACTTCCGCCGCGGACACACCTTCCTCCGAATGTATATCGACCGGAATACCGCGCCCGTTATCACCCACCGTGACTGAGCCGTCGCCGTTTAAGGCGACGTCTATCCGATCGCAATGGCCACCCATCGCTTCGTCGATTGCGTTGTCGACGACCTCGAAGATCATGTGGTGTAGGCCCGTGCCGTCATCGGTGTCGCCGATATACATGCCGGGGCGTTTACGAACCGCATCAAGGCCCCGCAAGACCTTAATCGAATCCGCTCCGTAATCTCCGCCAGCAATATCGTCGGCGATTTGTTCGCTCATTGTATTTTCCTATTTTTTCTTACGATATCAGGCGGGCGCATCCATCTTGAACATCCAGAAACTGCGCCTTATCTCGCATTCGATCGAAAGTCGCTACATCGGTGCCGGTCAGCCAAACTTGGGCGTTCAGGCCATAAATTTCGTCGAACAAAGCTTCTCTGCGATCGCGATCCAAGTGCGCCGCCACTTCGTCCAATAATAACAGCGGCGCTGCATCGCGTTCCGCGGCACGCAGACGCGCATCCGCGAGCACGATGGCGATAAGCAAAGCTTTCTGCTCGCCCGTCGAACAGCGGTCGGCGGGCTGATCTTTCTCCACATGATGTACTTGCAAATCGGAGCGATGTGGGCCGACGGGAGCGCGCGCATTATCCGCTTCTTCGCATCGACTTTCGGCCAAGGCATGTCGCATACGCTCTTCCACATCCAATGCCGGTAGGGTCTCCAGCCAGGCTTCCAACGTGCCATCGACCGTCAGTTGCGCCCGTGGAAATGGCCCCTCGCCGATCGCACAGGCCCGATTGAGCCGGTCGGCGATCTCGCGTCGTGCGGCGGCAATGGCGACGCCGCGTTCCGCCATCGTGCTTTCCAGCACGCCAAGCCAAACATCGTCACCGGCCCCTTCCCGTAGCAAGCGTCCTCGTTGCCGCATGGCACTTTCATAAGCGCTGACCCGACCCACATGTGCGGAGTCGAAGCCGAATGCCAACCGATCCAAGAATCGTCGCCGTCCCGAGGGTCCGTCTATGAATATGCGGTCCATCTGCGGTGTCAGCCACACCGCGCTCACATATTCCGCCAGAACCGACTGGCTCTTGGCCGGAGCGCCGGAGATACGCACCACGCGTTTTTCTTCTTCCGCCATTCGCCCGGTGCCAATTTCAATGGGGCCGTGGATGGTCTCGACGGTCGCCGCGACAGCCCATCCGTCGGTAACGTCCGATAGGCCTGTAGGGTTGATGTCGATCTCCGACAGCCGGGCTTGTCGTAAACCCCGGCCTGGGGATAGGAACGAAATCGCCTCGAGTAAATTCGTCTTGCCCGCGCCATTCGGGCCCGTTGCGATCACCGGGACCGGCTCCAGGTCCAGCGCCAGCGATTTATAGTTGCGGAAATTCGTCAACCGCAAACGGGTTACGGCAAGAGAAGCCGTCGCGGGCCCCGTCAGCGATGTTGCGTTGGCCAGAATGTTTCCCCCTAGACCCGCATCGGCATCAAGACGTAGAGCGCGCTATCGTCCGCACTGTCACGAACGATCGTTGGCGACGCGGCATCGGCGACGATAAACTCGGCCTCACCGCCCTCGATCTGTTGTGTGATGTCGAGTAGGTAGCGTGCATTGAACCCAATTTCGATGGCGGCGGCATCGTAATCGACGGAGATTTCCTCGCGAGCGGTTCCGTTATCCGGGCTGGATGCTGTTAACACCAAGTTATTCCCCGCCACTGCGAGTTTTACTGCGCGTGATTTCTCGGTGGAAATCGTTGCGACACGATCGACCGCTTCGGCAAAACTGCGGCAATCTACATTCAAGGATTTGTCGTTGCCGGTCGGAATGACCCGCTCGTAATCCGGGAACGTGCCGTCGATCAGTTTCGACGTGAGCACAGCGTTGTTGAAGGCGAAGCGAACGCTGGTCTCCGAGAGAGCGATATCGATATCGTCGGTAATTTCGTCAATGAGTTTGCGCAACTCGTTCACGGTCTTGCGGGGAATGATGATGCCGGGCATTCCCGCTGCACCTTGCGGCACGGGCATTTCGACACGTGCGAGCCGGTGGCCGTCGGTCGCAACGGTCCGCATGACGTCGTTGCCCTCCGAAGAGGTCGTGTGCATGAAGATGCCGTTCAGATAATAGCGCGTCTCCTCTGTCGAGATGGCGAAGCGCGTGCGATCGACAAGGCCGCGCAATTCCGCCCCCGGAAGAGCGAACCGGTGCGGCAGGTCGCCGCCATCGGTTTGCGGAAAGTCCTCGGTCGGCAGTGTTTGCAATGTAAATTCCGAGCGACCCGCCCGCAGCGTCATTTGTCCGTCGCCATTACCGGTATCAAGTTCAATTTGTGCGCCGTCCGGTAGTTTTCGCACAATATCGTACAGCGTATGCGCCGGCGCGGTTGTCGAGCCCGGAGTCTCGATCATGGCGTCGACGGATTCGACGATGGCAATATCCATATCCGTTGCGGTCAGGCCGAGGCGGCCTTCATTGGTGCTGAGCAGCACATTGGACAAAATCGGAATGGTGTTACGGCGTTCGACAATACTTTGTATGTGACCGAGAGACCGAAAGAGCGCGGCGCGTTCGATGGTAAGTTTCATGGTTGTCTTTTATGCCATTCGGAATGTTAACGCAGATATTTCGACCCTAGCGCGACCCCGAATGGGGCACCTATGCGCCTAATCAGGCCATTATAGCCAATAAGACACAATTTATAGCATGAGTCGCTGGAATCTGCGACATATTTAGGGGGTCAAAGGACGAATTTTCACCTTTTCTTCTTGCGCGGAATTGCCGATTCGCGACCGTGGACCGGATCAGGTCTCCAACATGCGTCGGAGCAATTCTACATCCTCGCCGAAGCCGTTATCCGTGGCTTTCAATTCTTCGACTTTGCGCACGGCATGCATGACCGTCGTGTGATCGCGACCGCCAAATTTCCGGCCGATTTCTGGCAGGGAGCGGGCGGTGAGCTGCTTGGACAAATACATGGCGATTTGCCGGGGCCGGGCAACAGCGCGAGCGCGGCGTGAAGAATACATTTCGGAAAGCCGAATGTTAAAATGTTCGGCAACACGTTTTTGAATCTCTTCGATGGTCACCTTGCGGTCGTTCGCCCGCAGGATGTCGTGCAAGACCTCCTGCGTTGTCTCCAGCGTGATCGTCCGCCCGACCAAATTGGCGTAGGCGACGATGCGATTCAGCGCACCTTCGAGCTCCCGCACGTTCGAGGTAATTTTATGAGCCAGGAATTCCAAAATCTTCGGCGGTATTTCGATCCCTAGATCTTCCGCCTTCGACTGCAGAATACCGTAACGCAATTCGTAGTTCGTTGGATGAATATCGGCGACGAGACCCCACCCGAGACGCGACTTCATGCGCTCTTCCATGCCTTCCAAATCGTTCGGCGATTTGTCCGCGGAAATCACGATTTGCCGATTTTGATCAACCAGAGCATTGAAAGTGTGGAAGAATTCTTCCTGCGTGCTGTCTTTGCCGGCGATAAATTGTACATCGTCGATCATCAAAATATCTACCGACCGAAATTGTTCCTTGAACGCCACTGTATCTCGGAACCGCAGCGCCCGAATAAACTGATACATGAACTTTTCAGCCGACAAATAGACGACATGTTTCTCGGGTCGCGTTTTACGCAGTTGTAAGGCAATGGCGTGCATCAGGTGCGTTTTGCCGAGGCCAACGCCCCCATATAGAAATAATGGATTGTAAGGTGCTGTCTCTGCTTCCGCCACGCGCCGAGCCGCGGCGAAGGCTAACTCGTTCGGTTTGCCGACGATAAAATTTTCGAATGTAAATCGAGGGTCGAGCGGCGCACTAATATTGTTTTGCGCCTCGGTCTCACGCAGTGCGGCGGCACTCGGCGCCGGCAGCGGCGCTTGGGTTGCCACGCCGCCGTCGGCCACGAAGATGTCAACTCCTTCGATTGCTTGGCCCTCGATGACCCAAAGACTAGCCAAGCGCTCGCCGTATTGCGATTCGATCCAATCCCGCATGAAGCTTGTTGGCACCGATATCCGGACGCGGCGGCCGTCGACACCGATGAGGGTCATCGGCTTCAGCCAGCTACGATAGGCAGCCTCGCCGTACTCTGCCCGTAGTCTCCCCCGAATCCGCGCCCACTGATTTGTGAATTTCTCGTCCATCCGGACCGTTACCCCGATAATTTCCTGTCCGCGAATGCGCGACGGGTATTGCTCCGACACCGGTCCGCATCGCGGCCGGCCCCAACGTGTCTGATCACTTCGTTGCCGGATTCCCAACCCGGCGACCAGCGAATTCAAGGTAACGCATTCCCACTTCATTTTTGCCTTCCAGGTGCCCCGTCCCGGTTGCTGACGTGAGTAGGAATTTCAATACTCTTTAGAACATCCCGTAAATAATAATGAAGTCTATTATTTCAATTTTAATTACCGTTTCTTATCATCAACAGTATTGCAGTTATTTTTACACCAATAACTCTTGAAGAAGTTGATGCGGCGTTTCCCCCAGACGATGCCTACAATATCAAATGTAACGGGGGTTAATCGTAACCGCAACGGGACTGAAAGGGGAACAGTTCAAATAAACTTATTGACTCTTAACGAATCGGTTTGGGCAGCGGATGTCGCTAAATGCGCACAAAAAAACGGCCGCCCGAAAACCTCCGGCGGCCGCCTGGATGCTTAATGCATACGCAATTTTTACATCGCGTTGATGCGTCGCGAGAGCCCGGACAATTTACGCCCGGTCGTATTGCGGTGAAATGCGCCCTTTTGCGTGCCACGATGCAATTCCGGCATGGCTTCCTTGTACGCGGTCTCGGCAGAGGCCTTGTCGCCGCTGGCGATGGCTTCCTCGACCTTGCGCAGGTAGCTGCGGACGCGACTACGGCGTGCGCGATTGCGCTCGCTGCGGGTTTCTGTTTGGCGGATTCTTTTCTTCGCGGATCGGCTGTTAGCCATTTCAAATTCCGTTCGTCATATATATCAAGCGGCGAGGTTAATAGAGCCATACGGCCCCGCCGTCAAGCCCGAACCGCTGGGATTTCCAGAGGATCGAGCAGAATGCGAGATCACGGCGGCCCCACGGCGACTCAGTGTTAAAAATTACCGCCCAAATCAGCGGTGTTTAAAGTTGGCTGTACGTTTCTCCGCGAATGCAGCCATGCCCTCTTTCTGGTCTTCCGTCGCGAAGGTCGAATGGAACAACCTGCGCTCAAATCGCACTCCTTCGGCTAACGTGGTCTCGTATGCGCGGTTCACCGATTCTTTTGCCAGCATGACGACTGGTCGGGACAGGTTGGCAATTTTTTCAGCCGTCTTGATCGCTTCTTCGACGAGATCGGCCGCAGGGATAATCCGGCTAACCAATCCCGCGCGTTCCGCTTCCTTGGCGTCCATCATGCGCCCGGTAATGACCATCTCCATGGCTTTCGCCTTACCGACAAATCGGGTCAGTCGCTGGGTACCGCCGGCACCGGGGATGGTGCCGATCAGAATCTCCGGCTGTCCAAACTTGGCGGTATCGGCGGCGAGGATGAAGTCGCACATCATGGCGAACTCGCACCCACCACCGAGCGCATATCCGGCCACGGCGGCAATTACCGGCTTGCGACAATGGGACAGGCGCTCCCAATTTACCGTGATAAAATCTTCTTTATAAACGTCCATGTAGTTCTTCTCGGACATCTCCTTGATGTCCGCACCGGCGCAAAACGCCTTCTCGGAACCGGTGACCACCAACGCGCCAATATTGTCATCCGACTCATAGGCATCGACGGCCTTTGCTATTTCGCGTGCTAGATTGGCGCACAATGCGTTCATCGCTTTGGGGCGGTTCAGGGTGATCAACCCGACGGAGCCGCGGGTTTCGACTAAAATATGTTCGTAGGCCATGAAAAGGCTCTCCTCGTTTAAGTCTCGTGTAATACTATGGGCGACTCGGTGAGAGGCGAAATGTGACCGTCAGGTCTCCATCTTCTCCCGATGTTGTAACCGTTAAAAATTCATTCTCGCGGCGGTACTTTCCCACCGAAACTCGCTGCCATCCCAACGCGAGGAGTGTCTCGGAGTAAAACGCCTCAACCTTGCTGTGGGTGGTATTGCCGCGGGTGTGGCTTTCGACCAGACGTCCCGCTGGCGAATCGAAGACGTGGCCCGACCCTGGCACGACCTGCAGGCCGTTCATGACCGGAATATCCTCGAATCCCGGCGCGAAATTCTGTGCCGTCGCTGGGGCCGTGGCATGGGCTGCCAGCAATCCGGCGAAGAGCAGGTTTATGAGAAGGCGAGACATGATGGCCGCACTTTGATCATCTCTGGTGTTTTCCGCAATAAAAAGTAGATCGTCCGGATTGCACGATGCGGGAAATAACGCCGCCGCAGCCGTCTTCCCCGCAGATCTCGCCCTCGCGGCCGTATGCGCGCCAATTATGTTGGAAATATCCAAGCTCGCCGTCCGCCTGCACATAATCCCGCAAGGAAGATCCGCCGGCGGCTATGGCGGCGGTCAAGACATCGCGAATGGCTGGAACCAATCTCTCGGCCCGTCGTCCTGGAATCGTATATGCGCTGCGACGCGGTGAGATAGCTGCTCGGAACAACGCCTCGCAGACATATATATTGCCGAGTCCCGCGACGATTTTCTGGTCAAGCAAAGCGGCTTTGATCGGCGAGCGGCGCCCCTGCAGTGCCTCGCTCAGCGCCGTATCGTTGAAGGCGTTCGAGAGCGGCTCCGGGCCTAAATCTCGAAGCATCGGATGGGCCCCGAGCTGGTCTGTCTCAATCAGGTTCATAAAGCCGAACCGCCGCGCATCATTGTATCGGACCGTGGTGCCTGCTCCGGTTAGAAATTCGATATGATCGTGTTTGCCGGCGGTGGGCGGCTCGCCCTCGATCATTGTCATCCGGCCCGACATGCCGAGATGTCCCAAAAGGGTCCAACCGTCGTCGAGGTGCAGTAGCATATACTTTGCGCGCCGCTCGATCCGCTTGATCGTACGTCCAGTCAGGCGGGCGGCGAAATCCTTCGGCAACGGGAACCGCAAATCCTTGCGCCGCTGGATCACACGTTCCAGTTTCTGGCCTTCGAGCTTTGGCCTGAGGCCGCGGCAGACGGTTTCGACTTCTGGTAATTCTGGCATACCGCCGTTCTAGCAAAACTACACGCTCTAGGCTATCGTCGCGGCCATGGAACGGACGGAAAATATCGGCTCCGGCACGGAGAAGAACGCGGGCAGTGAAGGCTCCCGGACGCATTTCGGATTTCGCGACGTGGAAACGGACGAGAAGTCGATTTTGGTGCGCGGCGTCTTCGACAGTGTCGCCGACCGCTATGACCTGATGAATGACCTAATGTCGGGCGGCATCCACCGGCTTTGGAAGGCGAGTTTTATCGACCAATTGCGCCCGCGCCCCGGCATGCATCTTCTCGACGTCGCCGGTGGCACGGGTGACATCGCGCTCCGATTTCGAGAGGCAGGCGGCGAGCGTGTGACCGTCTGTGATATCAATCAAAGCATGGTCGAGGTCGGCCGCGACCGGTCGATCGATCTCAATTGCCCGGATGGTATTGAGTGGACGGTCGGAGACGCGGAAGCGCTACCTCTGCCGGATGGCTCCGTCGACGCGTATACGATTGCCTTCGGTTTGCGCAACGTAACACAGATCGATACCGCCTTGTCGGAGGCACGTCGGGTGCTGCGGCCCGGCGGCCGGTTTATGTGTCTTGAATTCAGCCATGTTGCGAATCCTATCTTGGCGGAACTCTATGATCGGTTCTCTTTCAATATATTGCCGCTGTTGGGCCGCGTCGTCGCCAATGACGAAGAGGCTTATCGGTATCTGGTTGAGAGCATTCGCCGCTTTCCGTCACAGGAGGATTTGTCGGCGCGCATGACGGCGGTGGGGCTCGAGCAAGTCTCCTATCGCAATCTCTCACGCGGGATCGCTGCCATTCACTTGGGTTGGCGGATTTAGCCCGTCGATGTTCCAGCCCAGCGCGAGGCCGTAGATGAAATCCAGTTTTGCCCATACCCTGCGGCTCTTCCGTCTGGTGTGGACGCTGTCCCGATACGGCGCGCTGTTTCCGCTTGATGCTTTCGATCTTCCGAGAGGTTTAGTGGGATTGTTGCGTCTCCTGGAGCGACGCTCCGATACGATGCGCCCAGGGGAACGCTTGGCAGCGGCCCTGCAGAGCCTGGGGCCGACTTTCATAAAGCTTGGGCAATCCTTGGCGGTCCGGGGCGATCTAATTGGCGACGACGTGGCGGATGACCTTTCAGCGCTGCAGGATGATTTGCCGCCTTTCCCATCCAAGGACGCCATTGCGACATTGGAACAAGAACTCGGCGGCAGTGAAGACGAACTGTTCGCATCTTTCGATCAGGAGCCGGTGGCTGCGGCTTCCATTGCCCAGGTTCATTTTGCCGAGCGTCATGACGGTATCGCCGTGGCTGTCAAAATTCTCCGGCCTGGGATCGAGGACGCTTTCGCCCGTGACGTTGCCTTCTTCTTGTGGTTCGCGCGCCTTGTAGAGCGATTTCTGCCCGAGGCGCGACGCCTGAAGCCGGTCGAAGTAGTGCGCAATTTTGAGGAAACCGTGGCCCTTGAGATGGACTTGCGGATGGAGGCGGCGGCGGCGGGAGAGTTGGCGGAGAATTTTTTGGACGATCCAGAATTCCGCGTGCCAGCGGTTGATTGGGAACGGACATCCCGCCGTGTGATGACCTTGGAGCGAATCGACGGTATTCCCATCGATGAGATTGCGCGTATTGAGGAGGCTGGCTTGTCGCCGAGCAACGTGTTGGCGCAATCCGCCCGCGTGTTTTTCAATCAGGTTTTCCGCGATGGGTTTTTTCATGCGGACATGCATCCGGGCAATATGTTCGTTTGCGCGGACGGAGTATTGAGCCCTGTCGATTTCGGCATTATGGGCCGTCTCGACTGCGAGACGCGACATTTCCTCGCCGATATGCTGATCGCCTTTCTGTCGCGGGATTATGAGAAGGTCGCCGAAGTCCATTTTACCGCCGGGTACGTGCCAAGCGATCAATCCCTAGGCGCGTTCAGTCAGGCCTGCCGAGCTATCGCCGAGCCGATCCTCGGTAAGTCGCAGAACGAAATTTCCATCGCCCGTCTGTTGGGGCAGCTCTTTCGGGTCACCCGGACGTTTGAGATGGAAACCCAGCCGCAATTGCTGTTGTTGCAGAAGACCATGCTGGTGGCGGAGGGGGTCGGACGGAAACTCGATCCCGATTCGAATATTTGGACGCTTGCCGAACCTCTTATTATTGACTGGGTTATGGAGAACCGGGGACCCGAAGCACGGCTGCGCGGCGTCGTGAGCGAAATGACGCGCCGGGTCGAACGATTGCCCCTGTATCTCTCGAAGCTCGAAACCCTATCCGACATCGTGACGGCGGAGGGTATTCGCCTGCATCCGGACACCGTTGCCGCATTTCACGCGCAGAGTAAGGGTGGGCGATATTGGCGCATCGCCACGATTGTGCTGGCGCTGGGGCTCGCAGCGCTGTTTTTGATCGAGCTGGTTTAACGTCGAATTTGGCGGGCGCGGTTCTTGCCGAATCGACAGCAAAAGCTTAAATACAGTTTCGGCCTGTAAAAAGGCGTCATCCCAAAAGGATGTTCTATATGACCGCTGAAAAACGCGTCCTGTTAATCGTCTCGGGCGGGATTGCCGCATACAAGACCCTGGAGTTGATCCGCCGCCTGCGCGAGCGGGGCATTTCGGTCCGCTGTGTGCTGACTGCGGGCGGCGCGCAATTCGTCACGCCGTTGTCGCTCTCGGCCCTCAGCGAGGATAAGGTTTATACGGAAATCTTCTCACTGACCGACGAGTCGGAGATGGGACACATCCGCCTGTCACGCGAATCCGACTTATTGGTCGTGGTGCCCGCAAGCGCCGATATCATGGCGCGGATGGCGGGTGGGCTCGCAAACGATCTGGCGACGACAGTGTTGCTGGCCACGGACAAACCGGTAATGTTCGCGCCGGCGATGAACGTCCGGATGTGGGAGCATCCCGCCACGCAAGCCAATATCGCAACATTGAAATCGCGCGGCCTGATCCGAATCGGGCCCGATGCGGGGAACATGGCGTGCGGTGAATATGGGCTTGGGCGCATGTCGGAGCCGATGACTATTGTTGAGGCCATTGAAAATCATTTTGCCGGTCCGGGCGCCCGCCCTCTTGTGGGTCGCCGCGCTCTGGTGACAAGCGGGCCGACGCGCGAAGCCATTGATCCCGTGCGCTATCTGTCGAACCATTCCTCCGGTAAGCAGGGCCACGCGATTGCCGCGGCGCTTGCGGGACTTGGCGCGGAAACGTCCTTGATTACGGGCCCGGTCGCACTGCCGGACCCCGCCGGAGTCAGTGTCGTTCATGTGGAATCCGCCACCGATATGCTGGCTGCTTGCCAGGCTGCATTGCCTGCCGAGATTGCGGTTTGCGCCGCTGCGGTTTCCGATTGGCGGATTGCGACTGCTGCCTCCGAGAAATTGAAGAAGGACCGCGGTGGGCCGCCCGCGCTCGAATTGACCGAGAATCCGGATATCTTGCGTACGCTCTCGCAAGCGGAGAATCGGCGCCCCGGCCTCGTCGTCGGATTCGCGGCGGAAACCGAGAAGGTCGTGGAATACGCGGTCGAGAAACGCCAACGCAAGGGCTGTGACTGGATCTTGGCGAATGACGTGTCGCCGGAGACGGGAACCTTCGGTGGTGCCTCGAATGTTATTCATTTCGTCCATGAAGACGGTGTCGAGGATTGGCCGCGCATGACCAAACAAGAGGTGGCCGAACGCCTGGCGCAACGGATTGCCGCGCATATAGGAGGTGCCGAGTGACCCACGTCGATGTTGATATCGTTCAATTGGCACACGGCGCCGACCTTCCGTTGCCGGCCTATGCTACGCCTGACAGCGCCGGCATGGATTTGTTGGCCGCGGTCGACGAACCGGTCTCGTTGGCACCGGGCGAACGCACGATGATCCCGATGGGAATTGCCATCGCGCTTCCCTCTGGATTTGAAGCTCAGATCCGTCCCCGATCCGGACTTGCTTTGAAGAACGGCCTCACGCTGTTGAACACGCCGGGGACCATCGATGCTGATTATCGCGGAGAGATCGGTGTGATCCTGGTGAACCTCGGCCAAGAAATATTCGTGGTCGAACGTGGCATGCGGATCGCGCAGATGGTTGTGGCCCCGGTCTCGCAACTTTCCTGGAATGCTGTTTCCAGTCTGAGCGACAGCGAGCGTGGTGCGGGCGGATTCGGCTCTACCGGCACGGACGGAGGCTAGACTGGAATGCTACGGCTATCGCGGAAATTGATGTTCGCTATCGAGGCTGTGGTCGATATCGCCTATCACACCGCCGACACGCCGGTGCAAAGCAAAGATATCGCAACACGCCAGGACATTCCGCGCCGCTATTTGGAACAAGTACTGCAGCAATTGGTGCGCGAGGGTGTCTTGCGAGGGGTGCGCGGTCCGCGCGGCGGCTATCGGTTGGCGCGGGAGCGTCGGCGCGTCACCTTGGGACAGATCACGCGTATCGTGGCGGCGATGGAGGACACCAGCGATCCCGTTGAGAGCTCCACGAGTTCGCAATTAGGCCGCGAGGTGTTACGCCCCATTTGGCAGGAACTTCAGGACGAAGCGATCGCGAAACTGGAAGAGATCAGCATCGAGGACCTGTGCCGCCGCGCCCGCGACTCGGGCGTCGAAGGCGGCAATCAACCCATCGAGGTCGATTTTGCGATTTGATCGAAAGGGTGAGTATGGCGTCGTTGCACGATAGCGAGGACCCTGCCGCCAAGCGGATTTGCGGCAGTATTCTGGAAACCATCGGCAATACGCCTTTGGTGCGGCTTTCGCGGCTGGCGGAGAAGGTCGGTATCGACGCTGAGATTTTGGCAAAGTTGGAATTCTTCAATCCACTAGGTTCGGTCAAGGACCGCATCGGCCTCGCCATGATTGAGGCCTTGGAGCGTGAAGGCCGGATCACCGATAAAACCGTGTTGGTTGAGCCGACGTCGGGGAATACGGGAATCGCGCTGGCGTTCGTGGCGGCGGCGAAAGGTTATCGTCTGGTTCTGACCATGCCCGAATCGATGTCGATGGAGCGCCGGCGTATGCTGCTGTTTCTCGGTGCGGAGTTGGAATTGACGCCCGCCGAGCGTGGTATGCGGGGTGCCATCGACCGGGCGGAGGAATTGGTCAAAGAATTGCCTGATGCGATCATGCCACAGCAATTCGACAATCCGGCCAACCCGGAAGTTCACCGCCAGACCACGGCGGAAGAGATTTGGCGCGATACCGGTGGGCGGATTGATGCGTTTGTGACCAGTGTCGGCACTGGCGGCACTCTGACGGGATGCGGCGCGTTGCTGAAGGCGCGCAATCCGGAAATCCAGATCGTCGCCGTTGAGCCTGAAGACAGCCAGGTCCTATCCGGTGGGCGGCCTGGCCAACACTTGATCGAAGGGATTGGCGCTGGGTTTATTCCATCGATTCTGGATACGGGATTGATCGACGAGGTCATTCCGATCGCCAACGAGACCGCGTTTCGCCTGGCGCGGCAGACGGCGGCGGTTGAGGGGCTACCTGTTGGGATTTCGGGGGGCGCGGCGCTGGCCGCTGCGGTCGAGCTCTGCGAGCGCCCAGAAATGAGTGGACGGCGTGTTGTGGTGATCATACCGTCATTCGCGGAGCGGTATCTTTCGACGCCGCTTTTCGACAAGTTGTGAGGCCGTGATGGAAGAAATCAGCGACGACCAATTAATGCGCTACGCGCGCCACGTTGTCCTGGAAGAAGTCGGCGAGGAAGGCCAGATCAAACTGCTGCAATCGAAGGTCCTGGTGGTTGGCGCCGGTGGTCTAGGATCGCCGGTGCTGATGTATCTCGCAGCTGCGGGGGTCGGCACGCTTGGTGTCGTCGACGATGATGTTGTCGATATCACAAACCTGCAGCGCCAGGTGGTTCACGGGACCGAGGATATCGACCGGCCGAAAGTGGACAGCGCGGCAGACCGTCTGCAGTCGATCAATCCAGAGGTTGAGGTGCGCAAACATCCGTTCCGCATCGTGCCGGAGAACGTGCTCGAGCTTATTGGCGAGTACGATATAGTGTTGGACGGCAGCGATAATTTCGACACCCGGTATATGATTAACGACGCTTGTTATCTCGCGAAGACGCCGTTGGTTTCCGCCGCCTTGCTCCGATTCGAAGGGCAGCTCACAACCATTAAGGCGTACGAGGAAGGCGACGGGCCCTGTTATCGCTGCATCTTCCCGCATCCGCCCGCCCCCGGCCTGGTACCCCGTTGCGAGCAAGCCGGTATTTTTGGCTCCATCGCGGGTGTGCTTGGCACCATGCAGGCGACGGAAGCGTTGAAAGAGTTGCTGGGTTTGGGGCGGAGCCTGTCGGGCCGCCTGATTCTGTATGACGCGATGAATTCGGACACGCGAAGCCTCAAGGTGAGGCGCGATCCTGCTTGTGCGCTTTGCGGCGATAATCCGACGATTACGAGCTTGAGAACCGCCGAGGCGGCCGACTAACTAAAACATCGTCTCCATGACACGGTCCGGCGGTGTATGACCGTCGGCGAATGTCTTAATGTTGACGATGACTTTATCGCCCATGTCGACCCGGCCTTCGAGGGTCGCTGAGCCCATATGCGGAATCAGCACGACGTTCTCCAGCTGCAATAGCTTCGGGTTGACCGCTGGTTCGTTCTCGAAGACGTCGAGTCCGGCGCCCGCGATCTCGCCATTTGCCAACATCCGCGTCAGCGTTTTCTCGTCGATCACTTCGCCCCGGCTGGTGTTGACGATATAGGCGTGCGGCTTCACGAGTTTGAGGCGGCGTTGTGACAGTAGGTGGAAAGTCGCCGGCGTATGCGGGCAATTAATCGAGATGATGTCCATACGGGTAAGCATCTGGTCCAGGCTTTCCCAATATGTCGCTTCAAGTTCCGTCTCGATCTCTTCGTGTACGCGGCGGCGATTATGATAGTGGATCGAGAGCCCGAAACCACGGGCCCGGTGCGCGACCGCCTGACCGATCCGCCCCATGCCGATAATACCGAGACGTTTACCGCCGATGCGATGGCCGAGCATAAGGGTCGGTCCCCAGCCTTCCCATTTCTCGGCTCGTATCAAGCGTTCCCCTTCGGACAATCGGCGCGGGACGGCGAGAATAAGCGCCATGGTCATATCGGCGGTATCTTCCGTCAAAACCCCGGGTGTATTGGTGACGGTGATGCCTTTCGCTTTGGCGGCGGTGAAATCGATATGGTCGATTCCCGTGCCGAAGGACGCGATGAGCTTGAGGTTATTGGTCGCCTGAGACAATATCTCGGCATCGATTCGGTCGGTGACGGTTGGCACCAAAACATCCGCTTCCGCTGCCGCCGCCGCGAGTTCCGCTTGCGACATCGGCGTGTTTTCCAAATTGAGGCGCGTGTCGAAAAGCTCCATCAACCGCGTTTCGATTACGTCGGGGAGTTTGCGGGTAACGATGACGAGAGGTTTTTTTGCGTTCATGCCCAAATCCGGCGATCCCAATCTTTCCGCATTTACACGGCGGGGCCTCACGTTGTCCAGTGCTGGGGGCATTTTGGTTTGTTTGCTCGGGATAAGCTACACGAACCTAACACCCAATTCGGCGAAGGCTGGGCCGTCTCCGATAATACAACTCGCGCAAACCGAAGATCCATTGCGCGCTCGGCCCAAGAGTGCAACTCGACGCCGATTTGTCTCTCTTCGTTCTGATGAAGTGAATGTTAGGGTCGGGCCTGGGGTTCGCTATCCGATTAAATGGAAGTTTCGCCAGAAATTGATCCCAGTCGAGGTGGTCCAGGAATACGACACTTGGCGCAAAATCCGTGACTGGGAAGGTGCCGAGGGTTGGGTCCACCGCGCAATGCTCTCCAACCGCCGCAGCATCATTGTTACCGGACGGACCGTCACGATACGGCGGCGCTCAAGTGATGAAGCGCCGGCGGTCGCGCGTCTTGGCCGCGGTATGGTGGCGGAGCTGGGAAAATGCACGCCCGCTTGGTGCCGCGTCGAAGTCGATGGCTACGAAGGCTGGATTCGGCGCGAAGGTTTCTGGGGATTGCGCAAGACCGAGACTCGGCCCTGACGACTCAAAATGGCCTGTCAGGCGAAATCTTGCGCTAATGCGGCCCGCGTGGCCTCTGGCATGACTGCGAGATGCGCGTATTCTGAATGTCCGAACCCAACAATGATCTGAGTATTCGGCGTTCGGAAAGTCGCGATTTGCGCGGGCGTGAACGGGAAATGCAGGAATTGTACAGATGAGGCCTTGCCGTCCGCCGTGGTCCGGTCGACATCGGCTTCCGGCACACCGGTCACGGTTTCGCCTGCAAACGCGATCGTCATCGTCTCCTCGACGCCGCCGAGTTTTGAGAGAAAGGTCTTGCGGCGAATCGGCTCATCTATTTCGAACATGACGGTGCAGACAAGCTCACGTCCTTTTGGGATCATTGGATTATATGCATTCAACTCGTCAGTGATTTGCTCTTCGCCGCCGCGTTCGATGAACAACATTTCGTGGACCTGTTGCCACATGCTGTCATAACTTTCGAAATGGCAGACCGCGACAGGTCCAATTTCCATGCGGCGGTTGCGTTTTAAAGCGACGATGGCGCTGCGCCGTTCCTTGCGGACCTTTGCATACTCCTCCATCGGCATGATGTCTTCGCGGGTAAGCTCTGTCTTGACGGACATCTGTCTTTTCCTTCCTCGTTAAATGGCGACGCCGTAGGCGCGGCCGAAGAGGATGATGGGGTGTGGCGCGATTTCATAGGCTGGCGTTTTGGCATCGGCCAATCGGCCTAGACCCTGTCCCAGATGCATGCCCGCTAAGGGGCATTCCGAGACGATATGCTTTTTATTGCTGGAAAGCGCCTGCCGCGCGGCCGGTTTACCGACCTTGATCGCGGTTTCGAAGTTTTCCTTCTTAATGCCCCAAGAGCCGCCGTGGCCGGAGCATCTATCGATGATCGAGACGTCGACGTCGGGAATGAGGCGCATCATCTCTGCTGCCTTGGCACCCATATTCTGGGCGCGTGCATGACAGGCAAAATGAACGGCGACTCCGCCATCGAGCGGCGATAGTCCCTCGGCCAGGCCTTCTTTTTTCGCGATATCGACGATATATTCGGTGATGTCGAATGTGGCGTTGGAGAGTGTCTTCACGCTCTCATCTTCCGGCAGGATCAGCGGCCACTCGAATTTCATCATCAGGGCGCAGCTCGGCACCAGGGCGATAACGTCATAGCCTTTCTCGATCCAAGCGCGGAATTCGCCCGCCACCTGTTTGGCACTTTCGGCGACAGCGGCGATATCACCTTGTTCTAGCTGCGGCATGCCGCAGCAACCGGGATAGACGACCTCGGTCTCGACGCCGTTGCGGGCCAAAACGCCTTGTGCGGCAATGCCGATCTCGGGGCTGTTGTAATTGGCGAAACACGTCGCATAAATCACCGCCTTACGGTCGGATGCTGGAGCGTCAGTATTACGTGTCGGCGGTGCGGATTTCGCGCGCGCCTCAAAACTCTTAGCGTGGTATTTCGGCAATTCGGCGTTGCGGTCGATACCGGCTACGGATTCCATCAACGGGCGGGTAAAACCGTTCTCCGTATCCGACGCCCAATTGGCGACAGCGGACATTCTGCCGGCGACACGGCCGTTTCTATCGGTCTTAGCTAGCTCGCGATCGATGGTGCCGATCATGCCTTTGCGCTTTTCGACGGCGCGGTAGCGCAGCATCAGATGCGGAAAGTCGAGATTGAACTCATGCGGCGGCACATAGGGACATTTCGTCATGTAGCACATGTCGCAGAGTGTGCAGGCGTCGACGACGGGTTTGAATTCCATGCTGTCCACGGTATCCAGTTCGCCTGATTCCGAATCGTCAATCAGGTCGAACAAACGTGGAAAACTATCGCAAAGATTAAAACATCGCCGGCAACCGTGACAGATATCAAAGACGCGGCGTAGCTCTTCGTCGAGTTGCCGCTCGTCGTAAAAAGCGTCTTCGGTCCAAGCCAAAGGGTGCCGTTGAGGCGCGTCGAGACTGCCTTCTTTCATCACAGGCTTCCATTATGAATTGCGGCGACGGCTTTGCAGGAGCGCTTGGCGTCTCAGCCGCGCGCTCCTGATAGGCCTCAGGGATTACGCCTCCCCGTTTCTTCTTACGAGTCCAGCGTATCCAGAGCTTTCTGGAAGCGGCCCGCAT
>CAXAGK010000011.1:0-23027 GCA_963968305.1 uncultured Rickettsiales bacterium
CCGCTGCCGTCGGGATGGATGGGCCGTGCCATGTCATCGGGACCGCGATGGGTGCGGGGATCGCCATGGCCTATGCGATGCATTATCCGGAGCGGGTAAAACGTCTGATGCTCACGAGTCCCGCGACAGGCACCACCGCCGACCGCGCGCAGCAGTATCAGGACCGTGCGAAATTGGTCGAGGAAAGTGGCATGCGGGCATCGGTTGAAGCCAGCCTTGCGCGCTCATACCCGGATATCTTTCGCGAGGATGCGGCGAAGTTCGCCAAGTATCGTTGCCGCTGGCTTGCCAACGACCCGTATGGCTTTGCGTCCATCAATCGGATGTTGGGCTCGATCAACCTCAATGAGGAAGGCGACCGCGTGAAATGCCCGACCCTCGTGATCGGGGGTATCCACGACGCTGTCCGCCCGCCAGAGACCGCCAAGGCCGTGGCGGATTCGATCCCCGGCTCACAATACGTCGAGGCCGAGACGGGTCACTTCATGGCCGTGCAAACGCC
This sequence comes from uncultured Rickettsiales bacterium, assembly GCA_963968305.1. Classification (GTDB taxonomy): domain Bacteria; phylum Pseudomonadota; class Alphaproteobacteria; order UBA8366; family UBA8366; genus UBA6544. Next base: position 503 of record CAXAGK010000011.1, read on the forward strand.
GGAACTGTTCCTGGAACTGGCCCTGCCGTTTCTGCGGGGGAAATAAAGTCAAAACCCCCACCCTCACTCTCTCCCGCTCGTGAAGGCGGGTTAGGGTGGGCCCAGTCCATGAACACTCAGTGGTCTTTCCACCCTTCGCACTTAGGTCATTTTCTAATGAATTGACCATCACTTGCCAGACAGGGAGGCACCCACATGGCTCTTATCGAACAGCATGTCGACGTCACTACCAAATACGGGAAATGCCGGTCCTTCGCGGCGTGTCCGGAGGAGCCGGGGCAGTATCCCGGGATCATCTTCTACATGGATGCGCCGGGCTATCGGACCGAACTGGAGAACATGGCGCGGCGGATCGCCAAGATGGGGTATTTCTGCCTCCTGCCCGATATGTACTACCGGCTCGGCACCTGTCATTTCGATATCCCGCGCCGTAACGAGGGCATGTCGAAAGTGATCTTCGCGGCGATGCATCATTTGGACAATCAGATGGTCGCGGAAGACACCGGCGGTTGGATCGCCTGGCTCGATGCTCAGGACAAATGTGCGCCAGGACCCATCGGTGTTGTCGGTCACTGCATGAGCGGGCAGTACGTCACCACGGTTGCGGCGCAATTCTCGACACGGATCGCGGCGGCGGCGTCGATGTACGGTGTCGGCATTGTCACAGACAAAGACGATTCCCCGCATCTCCGTCTCAACGATATCAAGGGCGAGATGCTGTTCAACTTCGCCGAAGTCGATCACGCGGTGCCGGACGAAGATGTGAAAAATCTGCGTAAGGCCCTCAAGGGATCGAAATGCAAGGCAACCGTGAAGGTCTATAAAGACACGGTGCACGGCTTCCAATTCTCTGAGCGCGACCCCTATCATCCGGTGGCGTCAGAGCAAGCGTGGGATGCGATTTTCGCATTGTGGAAGCGGAACCTGAAAAAGGGTAAATAGGCCACATTTCCATATGTTAGACCTCCTTCCGGCAAAGGTGCTGGGGGTGGGGGGCTTATTTCTTTGGGAAAGTCCGGACATAATTTGTGTCTCCACGTGTCGTTGCGTAAGATGTGCTCAACGCTTGCGGAAATTAATATAAAAAAAGCAATTAATGTTCTACGACACGGAAAAGAACGACCATAACCTGCCGTACAATCCGTATAAATCGATTGTCGTGCCGCGACCCATTGGTTGGATTAGCTCTTTGGATGAGCAGGGTAGTGTGAACTTGGCGCCCTACAGCCAGTTCAATAATCTTGGATACGACCCGCCATATGTGATGTTTTCCGGCAGCCATAAACCGAGTGGGGACATGAAAGATTCCGTCGCGAATATTCTGCGGACCGGAGAATTCGTCTGCAATATGGCGACTTATGAATTGCGCAAGGCAGTTGTGAAAAGTGCGGAATATTTCCCCGCCTACGTGGACGAGATGGAAGCCATTGGCCTCACTAAAGAGGCCTCACGTTTGGTGAAGCCGCCGCGGGTTGCGGAATCGCCCGTCCATCTGGAGTGCAAGCTCCACAACATTCTCGTGTTGCCGGGTTATTCCCACCAAAACACGACCCATGTTGTCGTGGGACAAGTCGTCGGCGTGCATATCCGCGACGATGCACTGACGTCTGAAGGCAAGTTGGATATCGCCCGCCTGCGCCCGCTCGCGCGGCTAGGATATCAGGACTACTCCAGTGTCACCGATGTGTTTACGATGATGAGTGAAGGCCCCGACGCGGACTCCTTAAATGCGGGCCTTGGCGGCGAGGCAAAAGGCAAGCGCGAATAAGATACGCTTGTGCAGTGTCCTCAAGCAGCAAACCGCGGCATCACCTTATCGCCGAATAACTCCAGCGAGCGCATGATCTGATCGCGTGTGTGTAACCCCTGCGGGATCAGCAGGAAACACTCGTTTATCGGCACGGCTTTCGACGCGGCTTCGATATCCCGCGAGATCGTGTCCGGTGAGCCGACCAGGAGCTTCGGCATCCCTTGGCCGAACTGTTCCGGCCATTTATCCCAGAACCATTTCACGTCCTCGAATTGAGCGTGGGCTTCCTCGTCAGTCTCGGCGCAGATCATCAACCCGCCCCAACCAGCTTCGTCGCCGGGCGCGATATCGTGTCCGAATTTAGCCGCCTCGTCGCGATAGACCGACCAGATGGTTTTACAGAAATCCAAATCTTCGGCGAGAACAATTGGCCGGCCCGCGTATTGCGCCCAGAATTTGGCAGTGGTCATTGACGCCGTGAAGCCACCATAGAGTTGCGGGTGCGGTGACTGCAGCGGGCGCGGCGCGATGCCGATCTCGCTGACCGTCATATCGGAAGCGACGCCCTTTCCGTAATCCGCATAGACCGAATGCGGGTGCGGATTGACGAACCCTTCGGGTGGGAAGGTCCAGAACTTACCCCGATGCGAGAAGGTATCGTGGGTGAGCGCCTTCACGACAATCTCGACGAACTCCTCGAAATACTTGCGGTTGAGCGTGTCTTGTTCGGAGTTCTTGTTCCAAGGGCCGACCGCTTGTAGGTCCGGGCGAATGCGGAAATTGTCGACCCAACGCGCCTGATATCCGCGCACAATGCCGACGCCAAACCGCCCGCCCAACATATGATCCATGGTTGCAATGGCTTCAGCGGTACGCAATGGGTTATGGGCGGTGGAGACGAAACCGCAAGTGATAACCTTCAGGCGTTCGGTATGTTTTCCGAGCCACATGGACATCAAGGTTGGATCGTTGGCGATCTCAAACCCTTCGATTTGCAGATGATGTTCCGGATGACCGAAGCCGCCATAGCCTGCTTCATCAGCGTAGCGCGCATATTCCGCGATCTCGCTCAACATGCGTTGATAAAGTTCCGGTTTGTGGCCCGCCATGCCGGCCTCAAGTTCGGCGCGGCGACCGATCGTGCAATACATGAAGAGATTGAAATCCATGGCATCCTCAGCCTGACTAAACACCGGTTATCTATTAGGTAGTTTAGAGAGGCACGGTTATAGTTAAAGTCAGCGGCGCTCCTAGTTAGACCACGCCCTTATCGTGAAAGGTGGCGATTTCGGAATTGCTGTAGCCGAATTCTCCGAGGATTTCGTCGGTGTGCTCGCCGAGACGGGGCGGTGAGCGATCTGTGCCGGGGGAGTCTTCGGAGGCGATGAATGAGGCGCCCGGCAGGCTGACATCGCCGTCGATACCAGTGGGTGCTGGAAGGTCGATCATGAACTTCCGTTGTTTGACTTGCTCGCTGTTGAGCGCATCCGGCAGGTCGTGGACCGGCGCGACGGGCACACCTTCCGCTTCCATGATCAGCATCCATTCCGCTGTCGTTTTTTGGGAGAGGGTGTCCGTCAGGATGGTTTGAATTTCGTCGAAATCCTCCGTGCGGCCTTTCGCCGAATTCCAGCGCGCATCTTCCTTCCATTCGGGATGGCCGATGGCATCACATAGGCGCAGCGCCATTTTATCGGTGAAGACGGAAATGTTGAGGAAACCGTCCTTGGTTGGAAAAACACTCGAGGTTCCTTGGAAGGTCGGTGAGTTGTTGCCGAGCAGTTCCGGCACGTCGCCGGCAACGGAATAGCGGCTGACCGAGTAATTCATAAGCGATAGGATCGCGTCCGTCATCGAAAGGTCGAGATATTGTCCTTCACCGGTCGCCTTCTGGCGGTAAAGCGCGCTGGCCAGGGCAAAGGCGGCGTTCATGCCGGTAGTCATGTCGGCGACCGGGAAGCCGACGCGGAGCGGGCCGCTCTCCGGTGTGCCCGTCGCCGCCATCATGCCCGAGATCGCCTGTACGGCTCCATCATAGGCGCCGGCGCCGCTCATCGGGCCTTCCTGGCCAAAGCCGGAGATAGCGCAATAAACGATATTCGACTGAATGTTTCGCGCCCAGTCGTAGCTGAAACCGAGGCGGTTCAAGACGCCGGGTTTGAAGTTTTCGGCAATGGCGTTCGCGCCATCCACAAATCGCCCAACGATTTCCTTCGCTTCCGGCGCTTTCAGATCGAGGGTGATGGAACGCTTGCCGTAATTAACGCCCATGAATCCAGGCCCACAGCGTTTTTCCGCCCAGATGTCACGGGCAGAGAGCATGCGCATTTGATCGCCGATTTCCGGTTGCTCGATCTTGATGACATCCGCGCCGAGCAGCGCCAGTTGCGCGGTCGCCATCGGCCCGCAGAGAACTTGAGTGAAATCGACGATGCGGACGTCTTCGAATGCTTTGGCCATGGTTTGGAACTAGTCTCCGTAGATATTGGATTTGCCGGAATGATGCGTGAGCGCCGCTTCCAGCACGTCGAGACGGTCGCGGAACAGACCGGTGTCGGCTGCTGCGGTATCGCCGAAATGCAGGTAATCCTCATCCGATGACGAATATGCTTTCCAGTCCGGCAAACCGTCGCCGTTCGGATCGCCGGTCGCGGCGAAATTCACCCAATAGGACATAATGGCATCGCTCAAGGCGCGATCGAGCGGGTCTTGCGCACCGTTGGGATCGAAGGATCCGCAGCGCACGCCGCCACCGAAGACGTAAGCAATTTCGGCCCCATGATGAGCCCCCATGGTCTTGCCGCCTCGCCACGGCGGTATGCGTGAGAGGCAGTAGAGATAAGATTGTCGCCCCGCTGCTTCCAACCAACGGGCTTGCTTGCGCGCGGGAAGGCTGAACCACATGTCGGTGCGCAGAGCGTTCCAAGCATCTTGTGCGTCCGCGTCACTCTCCGCAGGGTAGGCCGCCAGGACATCGTTCGCGGCCGCTCCGAACTCTCCGTCGACGATAGCGTCGAATTTTGCCGTCGTATCGATGGGTGCGCTCAGCATCTGGGCAAACAATCCGGCTTCGTTGGCGTTGGTGCCAATCAGCAGAGGTTTGTCGTGTATTTTTCCGGCGGCATAGAGGGCTTCCGGCGTATCTGGGATGACCTTGCCATCGACAAAGGGGTTGCTGTCGAACGAGACGGCGTCTTCCATCGTCTGCCAATCGGCGGCGCGCAAGTCGGGCAGGGTCGTGCAGCCAATTGCTTCCGCGACAGCGACGCCTTGGGCTTCCCGTGTGGCGAGAGTACCCCCGGTATCCCGAAGTGCCCCGCTTTGGCATATGCCTTTGTGGAACAAATCTTTGGAGAGAGGTGAGGTCATCAAGACGGAGACGCTGCGTCCGCCGGCGGACTCGCCAAAGATCGTGACGTTCCCAGGATCGCCACCGAAACCGGCGATATTGTCACGGACCCATTCGAGAGCCGCGATTTGATCCATCAGCGCATAATTGCCCGACGCACCATCGCCTGATTCCTCAGTCAGCAAAGGGTGGGCAAAGCCGCCCGCGATGTTGAGACGGTAGTTGATCGTCACGACGACGACGCCCTTCTCGGCCAAACGCACACCGTTATACATCTGGTGCGCGGCATGTCCGATGCGAAATCCGCCGCCGTGAATCCATACCATGACAGGTCGGCGCTCGTTCGCATCCGATGCGGGAGTCCAGACGTTGAGATGCAGGCAATCCTCCGAAATCTCGTCGCCATCCTGCAGACCGAATAGAGAGAGCGTCGGGTCGATGGGTTGCGCGGGTGCCGGGCCGAAGCTTTCGGCGCAACAGACACCGTCCCAAGGAGCGATTGCTTGTGGCGGTCGCCAACGCAGATCACCTATCGGTGGTGCCGCGTAGGAAATACCGATGAAGCGGGAGATGCTTTCGCTCTCAGGTGCAATCGCACCGGCCACTTCACCCCCAATCAATCGAACCGGACCACGCGCCACGAGAGAGGGGGTGTTTTTGACTGAAGCGTCATTCATTGCGCATGGTCTCTCACAAATCATTGTCATCCCGCGCAGGCGGGACTCCAGTTTCTCGGTATAGTCTTCTGGATCCCCGCCCGCGCGGGAATGACGAAAGAGTGCCTATTCCTGCGGATAGCGCCAGGGGTTCTCCGGCTGCTCGGCGTCCTCGTCGATGGTCCAGTGGGGAAGGGCGAAACCTTCCGTTACTTCCGTGAAAACCATGCGCACGCGGGTGCCGATGCCAACGGACTTGATTGTCTCCGGCAACACGAATTCGCCGTCAGCAGTCAGCAAATTACCGGCGACACGGAGCGCCTCGTGCTCTGTCGGTTGTCCCAATTGCGTGTCGAGATCGACTACCAGTACCATATACGGCACCTTCTCGCGGAAGGCCGGTTGGATCGGGTGATGCACCTCCGCATAGGAATGGACCGCTCCCTTGCCCTCGACCGGTACCCAATCGTATTCGCGGTCGCGGGTCCACGGACAGGCCGTGGTCGGGGGATAGCGCAGCAATCCGCTTTCCTTGCCCTTCTGCAGATGGAATGTGCCTTCTGCACAGTGGCGGAAGAACTCGCGGTTTTCCTGATCGACGTCGTCGATGGTGAGCATCATGCCCATGTATTCGCCTTGGATTGGCATTGTTCTCTCCTCCTACCGTGCGTCTTTCGCCATGATCATCGCCGAGCCGGCGCCTGGATGCGCCCAGCCCAAATTGGCGGACATCTCCACCCCTTTGACCTGGCGGCATCCGCCCTCGGAATAATCATAGGTGTGTTGCTTCTTACCGTCGGGGCCGACCGGACAGGAATCGTCGACTTCGCCGCGCAATTGACGGGTGTTTTCGATCACCATGTTCATGCCGTGGGTATAGCCCTCGCAAAGGTGCCCTCCCGACGTGTTGTTCGGCCGCCGTCCGCCAAGCTCAATGGCCCCTGACGAGACGTAATCGCCGCCTTCGCCCTTCTCGCAAAAGCCGTAATCTTCCAGCTGCAGCATCGTGGTGAAGGTGAACGCGTCGTAGGAACCGGTGATATCGATATCTTCCGGTCCCACGCCGGCATTCGGGAATATGATATCCTTCGCGTAATGCCCAGCGACGGTTGAGATCGGTCCGTGCTGGTAGTGCAGATGGATATCGCCGCGCGGCTTACAGACACGCCCGGCCACCGACTGGATGACGGCGGGAGCATTCTTGCAGTCGCGGGCCCGGTCGATGCTGGTGACGATGATGCAGGTCGCATTATCCGTCTCGACGCAACAATCGAGGAGGTGCAATGGTTTGCAGATGATCCGCGAGTTGACCACATCCTCCACCGTATAGCGCGTCTTGTAGTAGGCCTTCGGATTGTTCGAGGCGTGCTTCGAATGGGCGACCTTCACATGGGCTACTTGTTCCGGTGTGGTGCCGTAGTCGTACATGTGGCGTAGGAAGGTGGGCGCGAACATCTGTCCCGCACTCTGCCAGCCATATCCCCGGTGATGGATCTGATCACCGTTGATGGGCACGGCGGAGCGTGCGCCTGTACCGCCGATGCGGACCTGACTATAGCCGTTCATGGCACGATAGATCGCAACCGTCTTGCACATCCCAGCTTCGATGACGCCGATGGCGATACCGATCAGGGCTTCCGTCGAGGAACCACCACCGTGGACATCCATATAGAAGTTGAGGCGTATGCCGAGATCGTTGGCCACTTGCGGCGCAAAGACCGAATCGTTACCCGAATAATCGAGCATTCCATCGACGTCGTCGGCGGTCATGCCCGCGTCTTCCAACGCATTGTTTATCGCCCACGTGGCTAGGTTCCGCGTCGATTCCTGCGAGCCCCGACGATAGGTGGTCTCACCAACGCCACAAATGGCATATTTGCCACGCAGGAATTTCGGCGTTGCAGCGTCCGTATCGCTTTGTAAGGCCATGCCTCTCTCTCCCTTAATTCGTTACCTTTAAAAGAGATAGAGCGGAATTTGCGGAGGACAGTGGCGGAAGGTGAAGGCTCGATCTTACGTCAAGCGGCCAGGTCAATCGACCTTCTTCGACTAGCCTGGCAATATTGAGATTCAGAAATAGCTTTCACGAAACCATTTCGGATGGGTTCGGCGCGCCTATGTAAGCAGAATTGTCCGCTCCGGCGGGAAGATGACGCTGACGGTCGTGCCTTTGTCGAGTTCGTGAGTAGATTGATAATGATTTGCCGCAGTTTGGAGTCGTCTCCAAGAAGGCGGACCGATGGAGATTGATGGGTGACGGAAAGCGAAAGTGATTTCGCTTTCGGACGAATCGTCCGCGCCGTTACCAGCGTGATCGGTGCTAAACCGAGCTAGTTTCAACTTCCTGCCCCCACGGCATCTGCACTACGCTCTTAGCTATAGTTTACTCTATGCTAAAATGATTAATAAAGCATTAATCGAGTTTACAATACGGGGCCGTACCCTTGACCGTCGTGCGCCACATCAGCCGACGTTGAGGGAGATCGTAATCCAGGATAGCGCGGTGCTGCACCGTGCAATTATCCCAGATAACGACATCGCCGACCCGCCATTTGTGCTGATAGATGAACTCCGGCTTTACGATGTGATCGGCGAGAGCCTCGATCAGCGCTTCGCTGTCTCGCGCGCTCCTACCCAAAATCTCGGTGCAATCGTCACGAACAATGTAAAGGCTTTTACGGCCGGTTCTGGGATGACTGCGCACGATGGGGTGTTCTACCGGTGGATAATTGGCGATATCTTTGGCGCTCACGGGAGACGACCGTTTTCGGCCGCGAAAATCGAAAATGCCGCGCAGGCATAAAATCTCATCCTTAAGGTCTGCTGGCAACGTATCCCAGGCCGCTGCGGCATTGGCGAACGCTGTGTCGCCGAGCGGCAAGCCATGTAGCGTCGGCACCTCGACCGCGTAGAGCATGGTCGATGCCGCCGGCTCTTTCGCGTAGCTCATATCCGTATGCCAAGTCTCTCCCGCTCGGCGCGTGCCGATAGGTTTCCCGTCTTCGGTGATATTGGAGATAATGTAGATTTCCGGACTGCCGTCGACGCCAAACCGCAGGGCGTTGAAATTAATATCCGGTACGCCGAAACGGCGCGTGAAATCTACCTGCTGTTCGGGTGTGATTTTTTGGTCCCGCAAATAGATAACGCCATGCGCGTCCAAGGCCGATTGGATGATGTCGAAATCGGAATCTGACAATCCGGATCCGAGATCGATGCCAACTATTTCCGCACCTGTCGTCGGTGTGGCCGGTTTTACGTCGATCGACATTGTTTTGCCCGTCCAATAAAAATCCCACTACGTCGATATATAAATAGATGCGCGATTTGATGCTGACAGAGTTGAGAAGGCGGAGATGTGCCTATGGTTGATGCGGCACCGCTGTCGGCATACTTGCTTCCCTGAAGAGAAACTCAGAAGGAAAATCGCCATGTTGACCATCGATGCGCAGGTCCACGCCTACGAAAGGGACCGCCCGGAGCGCCCCTGGACCGCTGTTCTTGCGGGTCCGGCCGAAGTCACCGGCAACGACATGGTGGTGGCGATGGATGCGGTCGGGGTCGATGGCGCGCTGCTGGTCTCGCCGTACACAATGTACCGCTACGACGCGAGTTACGCGTTGGAGATATACGCCAAACATCCGGGCCGTTTCGCGCTGATCAAGCCGGTCGATGCGACTGACCCCGGCGTCGCCGAAACCATTGCCGATTGGGCGACGACGGAAGGGTCGGTCGCTATCCGGGTGATGATGGCATATCGGGATTCGGTGGATGCAGACGATCCGGGCATTAATCATGTGCTGCAGACCGCCGCGAAGCACGGCTTGCCGGTCAACTTGTTGTGCTGGGGCGTGGCGGAGCAGGCCGCGAAACTGGCTGCAGCCAATCCGGACACTCAACTGGTCATCGACCATCTGGCATTGAAGCAGCCGTTTGAGCCACCAGTGCCGGATGAACCCTTCGCCGATTTGCCGAAATTGTTGGCATTGGCGGCCTATGACAATGTCGTCGTTAAGATCACCGGGGCCTGCACGCTGTCGAAAACGGCTTATCCTTTCGACGATATTTGGGGCCCGCTTGCCCGCATCTTCGATGCTTTTGGTTTCGAGCGTTGCTTATGGGGGACCGACTGGACTCGTGCGGTGAATTTGATCACCTACGAACAAGGGGTTGAGCCGTTCCGGATGACGGATCGTTTGTCGGACGGTGACCGCGCTCTGCTGATGGGTGAGAGTTTGGCGCGCGTCTATAAATGGAAACCAACGGCAGGATAGTCGCAATGAACGAATTACCGGAAATTCTCGAGACCTCTGATCCTGTGCGTGAGGCGACCGGATTTGTCTTCACGGAAGGACCTGTCTGGCATCCGGATGATATCTGGTACTTCAACGATATTCGTCCTGGAACCATGTACCGCATGAAGCTCGGTGAGGAACCCGAGATGCTTCGCAAGACCGAGGGCGGTAACGGCATGACCTTCGACCTCGAGGGCCGGTTGGTGCAATGCGAAGGCGAAGGGAAAAGAATTACCCGCGAAGAGCATGACGGCTCCATCACGACCCTGGTCGACCGGTTCGAAGGGGGGCGTTTCAATCGACCCAACGACATCATCTGTCATACCGACGGCAGTCTCTATTTCACCGATCCGTCAGGGCGCATCCCATTCGAGAAGCGCGAGCAGCCGCGGCCTGGTGGGGAAGACGGTGTCTATTCGGGAGCGCGGGTTTATCGAATATCGCCTGACGGAGAGAGTATCTCCGCCGTAGTGAGTGTTGAATATCCGAACGGCCTCGCGTTGTCTCCGGATGAGCGCACCCTCTACATCGCCAATACGCGCATGACGCAATACATTCACGCCATCGGTATCGATGCGGAAGGCAATCTGCTGGACCGGCGAATATTCGCTGATCAGAGCGGCAAGGAGCCCGGTATTCCCGATGGTATGAAGGTCGACCAAAAGGGGCGGGTCTATTGTACCGGCCCCGGCGGCATTTGGGTGAACGAGGCTGATGGGACTCATGTCGGGATCATTCGCCTGCCTGAAATGGCGGTAAACTTCACTTTCGGCGGCGACGATCTCTGTACGCTGTTCGTGTGTGCAGTGACATCGGTCTACACTCTGCGGGTCAAAACGCCCGGAATGCCGCATCCCTGGTATTTGGTCCGATAGGCGTTAGTCTTTTCGATTGGCGGCGATCAAGTCCGATAGTTTCTGTTTCTGCTGTCCGTCCGCGTCGAAATTATCTGGCTCGAGCCACGCCTGATAGGCGCGTTCCGTGGCAGGCCAATCCTTGTCGATGATCGAAAACCAGGTGGTATCCCGATTGCGGCCCTTGTAGACGATGGCCTGCGGGAACAGCCCATCATATGTGAATCCAAAGCGCGTGGCGGCGCGGCGTGAGGGGGCGTTACAGGAATCGCATTTCCATTCGTAGCGGCGGTATCCAAGCTCATTGAATACTCGCTGCATCATCAAAAACATGGCCTCGGTAGCAATGGGCGTGCGTTGAAGGCGCGGGGAGAACGCGATATTGCCGACTTCGATAACACCGTGCGCAGGCGTAGTTCGAAGATATGCGGCTTGGCCAACGGCTTTACCGCTCGTGGTGTCGATCAGCGTGTAGAATAACGGGTCCTCGCTTTCGCAAGCCGGCCGCATCCACGCAAGGAATGCCGCCTCGTCCGCGAAAGGGCCGCTTGGCATATACGTCCACATGCTGCCGTCTTCGTTGGCGGCGTACGCCTCATACAAGTCACCTCCATGCCGATCGACATCGAAGGCCTCGGTTCGGCAATAACGCCCTTCCATCGGTGTCCGGGGAGGGTGCGAAACTGGTTGCCAATCGGGCAATGCCTCGCCGACCGGTTGCCCGAACTCGTTCGTTCTTTGCGTCATCGGTATGGCTTTCTTGTGAGTGGTCTGTCGTGCAAATGGCAAGCTAGTAGCTCACCGATGCTTTGAAAGCGTCCAATTCCCATATTCGAAGCGGACCATTGCCGGACAATTTCAACAAGCACGGGTTAGAGCAAAGGGATGCGGTTGACCGATATTTCCGTGTGCGGGACACTCCAACAATACGAAACCGACGCGATGAGGAGAAAACGATGCCGAAAGTGCTGAGTGCGGAGCAAGTCGAGCGTTTCCATTATGACGGCTTCCTGCCTCCGGTGCCGGTGTTGAGCGCCGAAGAAGTCGCAAGCTATCGCGGACATCTCGAGGCGTTCGAAGAGAAGTATCCGGACGACCGTCGGAAACTGAAGAGCAAGTCGCACCTGCTCTGTCCCTGGGTCGATGAAATCGCACGTAACCCGGATGTCCTCGACGTCTATGAAGATCTTATCGGGCCGAATATTTATTGTTACAGCATGGCTTTTCGGATCAAGGAACCGGATGGACGGACCTTCGCCGGCTGGCACCAAGACGGCGCCTATAATCCGATCAAGCCGATACTGGTCATCGGCGCGTTGGCACTAGCGGATTGCTCGCTCGATCACGGTTGCCTGAGCGTGATTCCGGGGTCGCATAAGAACGGAACATTACCGCATGAAGATACCGGAAATCCGGACAGCATTCTGGCGCGTGGCCAATTCATCACCGAAGATTTCGATAAATCGACAGCCGTTAATTTGGAATTGAAGGCGGGAGAGATTGGCTTGTTCTATTCCGAGATCATTCACGGCTCACGGATCAATATCAGCGACGAGCGCCGCATTATGCTGTTGGTCGAAATGATGCCGACCCATGTCGAGGCCCGCGCTCACCGTGATACGGGCGTGTTGGTGCGCGGAGTTGATGAATATCACAATGTCGATGTCGATCCTTCGCCGAAAGTAGAATTCGGGCCGGAGGAATTGGCGGCTTGGCAGAATGCGACGCGCAAGACCGGGAAGAACGTCTTTGACGGCAGCCCGTTGGCGAAGACGGAAGTTTATGGCGGTGACGTAACCGTCAGCCGCTAACCGGCGTGCAATTCGAAAAGGAAGCGCGATGCTGAACAAGCAGGAACTAATCGATCTGGTCGAAAAGCGTTACTTCAACGTGATGGATAAAGGTCGTCTCGATGAGACTTTGGAATGTTTGGCGCCGGACTGTGTCTGGAATATTTATCCGGCGGGGATAGAGCTAAGCGGACGTGACGGTGAAATCCGCGCTGCCTTTGAAGGTGCGATGGCGCGCTATCCGACCATGTGGCACGGCAATTTCGAATGGACGGTAGATGAAGCGGCTCAAAGAGTCGCCGCCGTCTTTGATGTCCGCCTGGTTGATACAGATGGACGCGAGAGCAATATGTCGAATGCGAAATTGTTCCGCATAGAGGATAGCCGGTTTACCCGTCTAGACCTCTATTTCTCGACCTCCGAATCGGTCGTCTCAGAATAGGGTTGATTTTGAACTTGCGACGGGGCGCTATATCAAAACTTCGCTTCTGTAGTGATAGCTCGTTTTATCGCCTAGATCACCAGTGACTTGCTGCCGTCGATGACGAGGGCGGAGCCGTTCACATATGTGGCACGCTCGCTCACCAGGAAGTAGACAGCATCGGCAATATCGGCGACCGTGCCCATCCGGTTTGACGGGATCGTGCTGACGAGGCCGCTTAAAACTTCCGCCTCGGAGATACCTTGGGTCTCTGCGTTCGCCTTGAGCAATTGGTCTGCTCTCGCGGTTTGAATGCGGCCGGGGCCCAGGCTGTTAACTCGGATGTTCATCGGGCCGAGTTCCATCGACAATTTCTTGCTGAACATCCGAACCGCGGCGTTACAGGTGCTGCCGGGGGTGTGCAAAGGCACCGCCTGCTGAGTGGCGCCGGTAATGTTCAAGATATTCCCACCGACGCGTTTCTGCATATGCGGAATGGCTGCCCGGGCACAGCGGATGTATCCGAGGAGTTTGCCGTTGATCGCGTCGACGAAGGCATCGTCGGGCAGGTCTATGAATGCGCCGAAGGCGGAGGCCCCCGCATTATTGATCAGAATATCGACCCCACTGAGCCGCTAGGCCGCGGCTTCCACGAAACTTTCGCACCCTTCAAGAGATCGCATGTCCGCTGGAATGGCAAAGACGTTGCTGCCGGTCTCGGATGAAATGTTCGCAGCCACGGCTTCCAGCTTGGATTTCGTAAGGGCGCAAATCGCGACCTGAGCGCCTTCCCGGGCGAGGGCTTCCGCGACGCCTTCGCCGATGCCTTCGCTGGCGCCCGTGACCAACGTTAATTTGCTTTTGAGTCCAAGGTCCATGGCTTCCTTCGTTTAGGTCAATTGGGCTCGTACACCCGTCAAATCAGATAATTCAGCATCCGGCGTATAGTCCGGATCGCCGCCACGACCGTAGCGGTTGATCCATAAACGCCGACCGAAGCCGAGGTCTTTGGAGGTGCGCATGTCGTGATAGAAACTTTGTGCGATATGGGTGACATTCCCCGGCGTTTCGTCGATGCGGTCTAATAGTTTACGGAACATGCCCGGATCGGGTTTGTAACATTTCGCTTCGGCGGCCAAGACAACCGCATCGAATTCAATACCAATACTTGCGATGTTGTGGCGAATGATCTCGGGTTCGGAATTCGACAAGATCGCGAGACGGAAATCCCGTTTTAAATCGGCGAGGGCGGGGCCCGTATCCGGGAAGGGCTCCGACAATTTGACAGCCTTGATGATCGTTTCTTCGTCGCTTGCTGTTATAGTCAAACCCGCCGCCTCCAGGCCCGCATGCAAGCTCTTCCGAAGCACGGCGTTGAGAATAATGAACGGGCCCAGTTGCAGCTTTTTCTCGCAGGCCTCGAACGCCGATTGTGCGCGATCCACGGCCGTGTCGTCGCCGCCCTTTTCGCGTACCAGCGTTGCGAGAGCCGCTGCCTTGCCTTCGGAGTAACGGACCAAGGTGTCGTAGCAATCGAAGGTCAGCCAAGGTTTACTCATGTCACTCACCTATGCCGGAACGCTGAGAGGCTTTTCCTGGTCCAGGATATTGTGGACCGGGCGATAGAGATCCTCCAGATAGTCGATATCATCCGCCGACAGTTCGATCTTCGCAGCCGCGACGAGCTGGTCCAGTTGAGCGAGCTTGGAGACTCCGACAATCGGGGCCGTGATCACGGGCTTGCTCAACATCCAAGCGATGGCGATTTGCGCCGATGTATAGCCGAGCCTCTCCGCGATTTCTCCAACGCGGGCGACGATTTCGAAATCATTCTCGCCTTGATAGAGACCTTTCGCGCGTTCGGCATCGTGCCCTTGGGAACGGGTGGTCGCCCCGGCATCGAGGCCGCCTTTATAGGAGCCTGCCAGCATCCCGCGTGCGAGCGGAGACCAAGGGGTCACGGCCACGCCCGTCTTTGTGCAATAGGGATGCATTTCCCGCTCTTCCTCGCGGTAGATCAGATTGTAGTGGTTCTGCATCGAGATGAATTGCGTCCAGCCATGAAGTTTAGCCAGCATTTGCAATTCGACGAACTGCCATGTGTACATCGACGAAGCGCCGAGATAGAGGGCCTTACCCGCTTTGACGATATCGTGGAGTGCCTCCATCATCTCTTCGAGTGGCGCATGTGCGGAGTTCGGGATTGTGTGCGGGTGGCGGTGAATGATGATCTGGTCGACATAATCCAGGCCGAGACGTTTCAGGCTCGCATCCATCGATTCCATGATGTGCTTACGCGAAAGCCCACCCTGATTGGCTCCCTTGCCCATGGGCATGGCGAATTTGGTGGACAGGACGTATTCGTCGCGCGGCAATAATTCGCGGAGCAACGTTCCCACGACTTCCTCACAAGCGCCGAGTCCGTATGTGTTGGCGCAATCGAAGTAGTTGATGCCATGTTCAATCGCGGATTTGAAGATCGGACGGGCTTCGTCGATGGGAAGCGTCCAACTGCCATGCACGCCGTGGCCTGGAATGCCGAAATTCATTGTACCAAGGCAAAGCCGCGAAACGCGTAAGCCGCTTTTGCCGTATTGAAGGAGGGGGAGCATCAATTAGACCTCATTTTTGAATGTAGTCACTGGAGAATTTACGTTTGATAGATTGGCCGACATGCAGTGGCTCGTATTTGATTGGGTTTCTGGGGCCGTGACATGTCGGCAGGCATTCGATGATCGCGTCAAAGTCGGGGATGGCGAAATAGGGGATGGAGTAGCGCTCGTCACCGGCACGATTAACGACACGATGTCGGGTCGAAGAATATCGGTCGTTGGTCCACCGAGCCATGTAATCGCCGATATTGACCACAAAACTGCCGGCGACAGGCGGCACGTCTACCCACTGTCCCGATTTACTCATCACTTCCAAACCGGGGACGTCTTCCTGCAGGACAATGGTGAAGGCGGTCTCATCCAGATGCGGCCGGTTGCCAAAAGCGTCATCCTGAGGTGGTTGCGGTGGATAGTGGAGCAGAGAGACCTGGGTCATTGGTTTTCGATAAAATCCGAGGAAATAATCTTCCTCGACATCGAGTGCGATGGCGAAAGCCTGAAGTAAATTCGCGGCGACGCCGTCGATGGTTTCGAAATAGTTGAGCAGTGTCTCTCGCCATTCGGGCATGCCCGCCGGCCATTTGTTCGGCTGTTGGATGCGGTCGTCCGCGAGGATATCCGGGTCGTTCAGCGGCAGTTCGCGTTGGTATTTGAACGCCTCCATCAAATCCGGCGCGGCGGTGTCTTTGTAGTGACGTGCGCCGAGTGGCTGGTAGCCTCTGCTATGCTGCGGGGAAATCAACAAGCTTGAATCGTGGCGTTGTTCCGATGACAGCGCGAAGAATTGCCGTGACGCCGTAAAAATACCCTCTGTGATTTCGAGCGCGATGCCATGACCGGTAAGATAGAAAAATCCAATACCCTCGCATGCCGTGCCGATCTTCTCCGTAACCTCGGCCTTTCCGGATGCATCACCCAATAAAAAGGGCGCGAAATCAATTTCGGGGACCCGTTCCAATCGACTAACCTTCTTGATCCCGCACCGCATCCTTCACGTGGGGCACGACTTTCGTCGCGAATTGATGGAGAGAGGATTCGACGGCATCCGGCCGTAGGCCCGGAGGTACCGCCCAGGTGACGAAGTCGGTGATGCGATTTTCTTGGATGAACGTGGTCAACTCGCGGACGCAATGATCGACGTCGCCGATCAACCAGTTCTGATTAATGCGTCCCTTGTCCTGGTCTGGCGGTGTACCGCGCCCGGCCGTCTTGAACGCCTCCGCGTAATACTCCATCCGGAACCGCTCAGCCGCTCGGATCGCGGGCCAATCACGGTCTCTGTCGTCGGTGACGAAAACGGGTTTAATGATTCCCAGGCGATAATCGTCCGGGTCCCGCCCATCGGAGCGGAGGGCATCGAGCCACACTTGGGTCGTAGTCTCGAACGGCCCTTGGGGCAGTAGGTGCGCATTAAAACGAGCGGCCCGAAGTGCTCCTTCGCGAGAAGACGCTGCGATCCAGAGCGGCGGTCCCCCTTCTTGCACGTACTCGGGCCGGATGAGGACGTCTTTGGTCTGATAGCGTTTGCCCGTAAAGCTGAATTGTTCACCACAGAAACAATGTGAGAGAATTTCGAGACCCTCGTCCGTGCGCGAGACCCGGTGCGAGACCGGATATCCATAGCCCGCGAAATCCCGCGGCACATAACCAAGGCCGACCCCGATATCGACGCGTCCCCGGCTAAGGTTGTCGAGCACGGCCAGATCCTCTGCCAATCGTACCGGATGATAGAGCGGCAAAATGGAGATGTCGGAGGAAAAGCGAACACGCTTGGTACGCGCGGCCATGGCGCTGGCCACGGGAATCCAGGACGGCAGGTACCCATCTTCGACGAAGTGGTGTTCGGTAAACCAGGTCAGATCAAGGCCGAGCCCTTCGAGCCAAACCGCCTGGTCGAGCAGCTCGGCATAGAAGCTGGGATTATCAATCCCGGAATGGGGTGGGTTGCGGAAATCGTAGACCACGCCGACGCGGAGCTCTGGCCGCATGATACAATCTCCCCCCGGGCCCGCGCGTGGCCGATCTACAACCCCATGATCGCCTTGGCGATGATGTTCTTCTGAATCTCGTTCGATCCGCCATAGATTGATGCGGCGCGGCGCAACAGGCGCTCCTCCATCAGGCCGACAGCATGGTCGGGGCCTACTGGGATCATGTTTGTTTGTTGATTGAACAAGCGGCCCGGTTGATAGGGATGGGCGTAATA
Source organism: uncultured Rickettsiales bacterium (assembly GCA_963968305.1). Taxonomy (GTDB): domain Bacteria; phylum Pseudomonadota; class Alphaproteobacteria; order UBA8366; family UBA8366; genus UBA6544. The sequence goes on from CAXAGK010000011.1 coordinate 18,436, forward strand.
GCCCATCGCCCAGACGAGCAATTCATTCAGCTCTTGCTCCACTTCGGTGCCACGAATTTTCAGGATCGACGACGCATCCCCCGGTGACTTACCAGCACTGACGGCGGATAGCGTGCGCAAGTTGGTAATCTCCAACGCTTGGAGTTTGATGCCGACATTGGCGACGCGGGATTTGAAATCCGGATCATCGATCAACGGCTCGCCGCTATCTTGCTCAAGCTCGGCGATCTCTTTCAGCTTTTCCAATTTGCGTTTCGATTTAGCGACGCCGGCGATGCCGGTGCGCTCATGGCCCAGAAGATACTTGGCATAGGTCCAGCCCATGTTCTCTTCGCCGATCCGATTTGTCACCGGGACCCTTACATTGACGAAAAACACCTCGTTCAAATAATGCCCGCCATCCATCGAGATGATCGGTTTTACTTCCAGGCCCGACGTCGACATATCAATCAGCAGGAATGAGATACCTTCCTGCTTCTTGCCTTCGGTCGAGGTGCGGACCAACGCGAAAATCCAATCCGCGTGATGGGCGTGCGAAGTCCAAATCTTTTGGCCGTTGACGATGTAGTTCTCGCCGCTCTCGTCGAGCTCGGCCCGCGTTTGCAACGACGCGAGATCAGAGCCCGATCCCGGTTCCGAATACCCCTGGCACCAGAAGATATCGCCGTTGAGGATCGAGGGGATGTGTTGCTGTTTTTGTACCTCGGTACCGAAAGTATAAAGCACCGGCCCGATCATCGTGATACCGAAAGAACTCAACCGCGGCGCATTGGCGTTTTGATATTCCTCATCATAGATGTGCTTTTGCACGGGCGACCATTCACAGCCACCGTGTTCCTTCGGCCAGCTCGGCGCGACCCAACCTTTTTCAAACAGAATTTTGTGCCAACGTCTGGTGTATTCCTTCGGCACGTAGGAAGGGGAGCGTCGTGAAGCTTCCTGAACCTCCGGCGGTAGGTTCTCGGCAATGAAGGTGCGTACTTCCTCGCGAAATGCCTCGTCTTCAGGGCTGAATGTCATGTCCATGGTCGTTGCTCCGCTTCCGCTCTCGATGTTGCTAGTAAGATAGGTCGCGTGCGACGTGCGACACCCTCGCGCCTGGGTACTTTTTGTCTTCTGTTCGTTGTGCTGTCGGTCTATCTCATTGACAATGCGACATACAAATATGACGGGGAACCGAAAATGACCGATCTGCCGCTTGAACTTGACCACGTAGGGCTTGCCATCCGCGACTTGGAGGTCGGCCGGCAAACATACGACAAGCTCGGATTTACGCTCACGTCACGCAGTATTCATTCCGGCTCGCGCGAGCCTGGCGGACCGGTCGAACCTTTCGGTTCCGGCAATCATTGCGCCATGTTCGAGACCGGTTATTTCGAGGTGATGGGCCTCACGGATCCCAATCTTTATAGCTCGGCGCTCGGTATGCTCGAGAAATACGAAGGTGCGCATATCACGGCCTTTGGTAGCGGTGAGGCGGAGCACGCCTATAAGGTTCTCTCATCGCGTCTCGAGGGTGTGCAACCGGCGCGCCGATTGGAGCGCGACGCGGCGTTCGGCGTGAATGACGAGGAAACTCGGCGGGCGGCGTTCAATAATATTACCGTCGATCAGGCGGTCTTCCCCGAAGCCAAATTGATCTTCATCGAACACGAAACACGCGACGTGCTCTGGCAGCCGCATCTCATGGATCATCCGAACGGCGCGGTGTCGATTGCCGAAGTGGCGCTCTGTGTCGAGGATGTGGAAGCAACCTGCGGCAAGCTCGGCAAACTGTTTGGAATGGAGCCGAAAGCGCCGATGCCGGGCGTCTCGGTCTTCGGTCTGCCGCACGGCAATGTTTATGTCCTCAATCCAGACGGTCTCAACGGCTGGACGCCGGGTGTCACACCACCTTACATGCCCTATGTTTCGGCCGTGGGTTTCGGCGTGAAAGACCTGGAAGCGACGAAAGCATTACTCGACGGTAATGGCGTTCCCTATACCGCGCACAAATACCCGGCGATTTGGATTGCGCCCGAGCACACCTGCGGCCCGGTCGTCTCATTCATTCAGGCTTAGCGCGCAAATTTGTTCCCCGGTTCGAGCGTAGCGAGAGACCGGGGGCTAGTGCTCTCGGTGTTGTCAGTCTGCCCTGGCTCCCGGAAAACGCCAACGCGTCTCCGGGAAGCGATAGGGAATGCTTGAAGAACCGTTCTTTAGATCGGCTATCTAAGCTCCTTCGGCGGCGATCCGGTCTTCTTCCAGCTGATAGCGCGGCGTCTCGTCGCGGGGGGACCGCTCGTCGCCTTTCGTGCCGTCAAGTGTATTGGCCTTCCAATTCGGATCGAGCGTCCATTCGCGATCGAGCTTAAGTATAGTGCCTGGCTGCTGGATGCTCTCGAACGCTTCAAGGCCGATGCGGGTGATCTCGTACTGATCTTTCGGATCTCCGGGCATACCCGTGGTGTGACCCAGTGGGTAGTCGGTGAAGACCGCGCGAGGCGGGTTCGCGGCTTCCATGATGTCGAGGGCGGAGCCCATGCAGAGGGTCGGGATACCGATGGCTTCGAGATGGCGTGCGATCAGACCCACGGTCTGATGGCACACGGGTCACAATGGTATCAGGAACGCTAGATCGACGCCTTGGGTCTGGAAGCTCTCGACGACACGGGGGATTAATTCCTCGCGTGTTCGACGTTGCGAATAGACGGCGCCCATGCAGGACAGAACGCCCTCCGCGATTTCACCAACCACACCTTCATTTTCAAGCTGTTTGAGCGGCGCTAGCGGAAAGACACAATTCGGGTCTTTTCGGGCCGCGGGGAGATATTGCTCGGTCAAATGTGAGAAGCGGATATCCTCTACGTCTGTGTCTTTAGGGATCGACCGGATCGATGTGTCGTCCTTGTAATAATAGGCGCCCTGACCCTTTGCATAGGTGCCGGCCGTGCAGAGTACGCCGACCCGTGATTCCGCTAGGGGCTTCGTCAAAGGCGTCCAGGCCGGCGGTTCATCGGCGTGATACCACTGATAGACCGGGTAACCGAGCTGCGAGTAGCGCTCCCGGATCATTTCCATATAACGAATGGTAGACATGACTATACCTTTTCTATCGTCTGTGACCACTTTAACATCGTACTCATATTGAGAAAAAGTATGCCGCTCCACACACTTGGAAACGGAAGAGTGAAACTTTACCCGGTGTTAGGGAAAGGACGGTCAGCAGATAGTGACCGGAGAGAATGATTTCCCAAATTGAGATATTGATCAGTGTATTTGGTGTCTTGGCGATGTGCCTCGTCAGGATTATCGCATGGTGTTATGTGACTGTCCGCGCGACGACGGTACGACAATTCGCCCGCACTGATGCCGCGCGCGAGAAAGCCTTGCGCGAAAGCGAGCATCGGTTTCAGGAATTCGCGGCATCCGCATCCGACTGGATGTGGGAGATGAACAAGGAATTTAAATTCACCTACTTTTCCAATGTTAACTCACAGCCTCGCCTATTGAATCTGATCGGTAAGACTCGTTGGGAAGTCGCCGGGATCGATCCTGAAGCCGATGAGCATTGGGGGAAACATAAACGAGTACTGGAGGCCCGCGAGCCATTTCGAAATTTTGCGAAATGGTATCGCGCCTCGGATTCCAATCTCCGGCATGTGGTTTCCGCCGGTAGGCCGATATTTGATAAGAACAGTTTGTTCCAAGGTTATCGGGGCACGGCCTACGACGGCACAGAAAAAAACGCATTGAAGGTTGTTTGAAGAAGACTGAATCCCTCTTCGAGGCCGTTTTGGACAATGCGCCAGCCATTCTAGAGATTCGTGATCGCGAGGGGTGCTACGAATTTGTCAACAAGACCTATGAACGAATTTACAGGATAACTAACGAAGAAATTCGCGGGAAGCAGGCCTACCATCTTTTCACCAAGGAACATGCCGATATCATTATGTCGATGGAACGGCGGGATCTGGAATCCGGCAAACCCGAGGTAGAAGAACAGCCTGCCGCTCCAATCGGGGATCGAGAGGGAACGTTAATTAGCATCGGGTTCCCGATACCGGATGCGAGTGGCGAGATTACGCGGGTCGGCACAATTGCGACGGATATAACGTTGCAAAACATGTTGAGCAGGCGCCGTGCACGGCAAAGGTAGCGATCCGTTGTTGGACTTGGCGCGTTTCCGAGACCGTATCAAAACCGTCGATGCGGGTGTTACCGCTATCAGGGCGCATCACGGTATAGAGGATGCGCAAGGTCGTGCTTTTACCGGCTCCATTCCGGTCCAGCAAAGCGGTTACGCTGCCGTTGTGGGCGGTAAAGCTCAAGGCGTCGAGCGCACGGACGTTGCGGAATGACTTGGAAAGATCCGAAGCTTCGATCATAACTAAACGACAGTGCCAAAGGCGTTAAGCATTGGATGGCATCGGCTTGTTGTGAGAGAAGAACCCGAATTTTAGCTACTCCAGGTAAGATGCGACGCTAATTATCTTCGTCCGACACGTTCCCATTCGCCAGAAGGGTTAGTTATTGCAAACGCTGCAAAAATTGGCGGGCGGTCCGTTTTCGACCGCAGAGCGCATTATCATTACCGTCCCGGTGTTGTTGGC
>CAXAGK010000012.1:0-21982 GCA_963968305.1 uncultured Rickettsiales bacterium
AGGACTCGCGCCGTCATTTGCGCCTAAGTCAAAAATTGCTCTACCGTCTCCAAAAGTTCGTCACGGAGATCGGTTTTGCGATATAGACCTCGCAGCCGCCTTCATGGCGAAGGCGGTCACGGCAACGACGGGAATCTACTTCAGATTATCATCTTCTTTCAGCCACTTGGTAACTTCCAGACCGGAAACTTCTGGCAGTTGAATATCCATGAGAATCAAGTCAGGCATTTGTGCCCGGGCGATTTTAAGGGCTCCCATCCCATCTCGCGTCTGCACGATGTCGTAGCCTTATGACTCGAGCAAATCATGGAAGAGCTTCATATTAAGCTCATTATCTTCGACGATTAGGATTTTCTTCGGCATGTTCCACCCTTCCCGACCAACTCGGGCTTGAAATTCATCACATTATAGTTCGAAGGCGTTAATAAATGCATAATGCTCCGTACTCGCTGCGAAGCTCTAGTATAATGCCACGGCGAGGCGACACAATGGCGCGAACGCGTGGATTGAAATGAAACCCTACATTAGTTTGGAGAGTGGCCGGTGAGAATCGGTGTCGACATCGGTGGTACAAAGCTTGAAGCGGCAGCTATTGATACCCAAGGTACGACCTGCGTTCGACGGCGCGTGTCGACACCGAAAGGCGATTATGCCGGGACAATAGAAGCGATCTTCGATTTAGTCTCTTCGATTGAGCAGGAAATCGGTGTCTCGCACGCGCTCGGCTTCGGCATTCCAGGCACGATTTCGCCGGCCACCGGGTTGATGAAAAACGCCTATAACTCACCCTTCAACGATCATCCTTTGGATCGAGATTTGGCAGCTCGATTCGACCGGCCGGTAAGGCTCATGAATGATGCGAACTGTTTTGCGCTCTCCGAAGCTAAAGATGGCGCCGGCGCGGGATACCGAATTGTGTTCGGCGCTATTCTCGGAACGGGATGCGGTAGCGGTTTCACGGTGAACGGAGAACTGCTCACAGGCGCGAACGCTATTTCCGGTGAGTGGGGTCACAATCCCCTACCGTGGCCGACAACGGACGAATTACCCGGCCTCGAATGTGATTGCGGAAAACTAGGTTGCATTGAAACCTTTCTCTCGGGAACCGGTCTCGAGCGCCAACATGCAGAACTCACCGCAGATCGGATAACCGCCGAAGAAATCGTGACGCTGGCCGAATCAGGAAACGCCCAAGCCGAACGCAGTCTCGCTCTCTACGAAGGGCGACTGGCCCGTGCACTCGCGAGTATAATCAATGTTATCGATCCGAACGTCATCGTTCTCGGCGGCGGACTGTCCAATGTCGACCGGCTCTATGAGAATGTGCCAAAACTCTGGTCCCAATGGGTCTTCTCCGACCAGGTAGATACGCAATTACTCCCGCCAAAGTTTGGCGATTCAAGCGGCGTCAGGGGCGCTGCCTGGCTCTGGGCCGAAGGCGAATGACATGACGGATCGGCAGGCCATATTGTGTCGGAATTGTATAGCCGATCTTGCGGAGGCGCCCAACGAAGGACGGTGCCCAAAATGCGGTTCTCCCCGCCTCGTCAGTCACCCGGAATTGCATGACCTGACAATTGCCCATATCGATTGCGATGCGTTCTATGCCTCGGTAGAGAAACGTGACAATCCGGCCTTGGCCGACAAACCCGTCATTATCGGTGGCGGACAACGAGGCGTGGTCGCCACGGCATGCTATGTTGCGCGCCTCTACGGCATCCGCTCGGCCATGCCGATGTTCAAGGCCCGTCAGGCCTGCCCGGAAGCGGTTGTCATCCGCCCGAACATGGCAAAATACAAACAAGTCGGCGAAGGTATTCGAGGCTTGATGAGAGAGCTCACCCCCTTGGTCCAACCGCTCTCCATAGATGAAGCCTTTCTCGATCTCACCGATACGGTGCACGACAGCGATAGCAGTGCGGCGATGCGGCTTGCGTCGCTCGTCCTGCGTATTGAAGAGCGTATCGGTGTCAGTGCCAGTATTGGCCTCAGCTACAACAAGTTCCTGGCCAAGATCGCTTCCGATTTGGATAAGCCGCGCGGATTCGCCGTGATCGGCCAAGCAGAAGCGTGCGAGTTCCTGGCGGACCGCCCGGCCACGATCCTTTGGGGTGTTGGGAAATCTCTGGCAAGCAAATTGCGGCGCGACGGCATCGCAAAGATCGGCCAACTACAGGGCATGGAAGAACGTGAACTCGTCACCCGCTACGGCTCGATCGGCCAAAGGCTATATCAATTCTCGCGCGGTGAAGACACAAGGAAGGTCGAGCCATATTCGCAAACCAAAAGCATCTCGGCGGAAACGACATTTCGATCGGACATCGCGGATTTGACAGCGTTGGTAGAGCAAATTGCGCCACTTTGCGAAACCGTGGCACGCCGTCTCGAAAGCAAGGACCTCGCCGGACGCGGGGTGACCATTAAACTGAAACAGTCGGACTTTCGACTGCTGACCCGCACGCGGCGGCTGCCCAATCCGACCCAACAAGCGGACGCTATCTTTCAGGCCGCAAAGAATTTACTGGAAGCCGAAGCAGACGGTCGGACATTCCGTCTGATCGGTGTCGGGGTCGGAGACCTCACAGATACTTCGGAAGCTGATCCACCGGATCTTTTTGCAGCAGCCTCGCTTGCTGACAACCCGTAGCGCTGCTCAGCAGTCCGGCTTTTCCAACGCCTCCAATCGCGCCAAAGTCCCGCGTACCGCATAATCGCCATAGTCGAGCACGAGAGCCGGCGCGATGCCGTTATCCTGCAATGCGATCGACATTTCGAACTCTGGCTCCGGTGCATTCCCAAGCGCAGAAAAAAATGCGAGCTGAATATTTCGGACCTTCTGCGGCCCCAACGGCGGTACAATCGCCTTGCTTGGGGTTTTTGGATCTTTCAGCGGCAAGATAAATGCCGAAACAGGACCGGGCGGCTCCAACTCCGATCCATCGAAGACCAATTGCCGGTCGGTATTGGCACCCTCGGCCGCGCGGCGCATCAGTCGGATCGTATGCATGGTCGGAAATACCGTGCCTTTCGGCAGCTTAATGCGTGTTGGCTTCGGCATTTCGAATTCCGCGACGCCAGCGCCATTCTCAACATCCAAACGCGCTTCGCCCCTTATCTTCTCGACTTCCTGACCATTGCGCTCGCGTTTAATGTTAAAGCGCAGGCGCGTGCCATCCTTGGATTCCCAAGTCGACGAGACCGCGGTTAACTGCATGGCGTTACCGTCGCCCCGAACCACGTTCAACACGAATTGCTGCTCTACCGTCCAGCCATCGCAGGTTTCGCCCCAGGTATAGACCATGGCGCCGCTCGCTTCCGAGATTCGACTGTCCCGCCTCGTGCGCTTGAGCTCAAGCTTGTAGGCGGCGCGGTGAGGCGCGATGACGACTTCCGCCGAAAGCGGGGCCGCCTCGAAGGCGAAAAGAAGGCCAATCAAGATCAGCACACTCAGATGCCAAAATTTATGATGCCTGAACAGACGGGAGGGTTGGATTTGCATTGCTCTTGAACGATTATGTCACGCCGATTGTCGGAGTGAAGCGCCTCTGGCCCAGAAATGAAAGGAAAAATCCAATGGCGAAGAAACCGGTCCTGCTCGTCACCCGAAAATTGCCCGATGAGGTTGAGGCGCGAGCGACACGCGATTACGACGCAATCCTGAACCCGACAGACGAGCAGATGCGAGCCGATGACTTGATCGCCCGCAGCGACGGTGTGGATGCAATCCTGCTTTGCAGCACCGAGCGCTTCAGTGCGGAGGTCATCGAAGGGTTATCTCCATCGGTCAAAGCCATCGCCACATTCTCCGTCGGCTACGAGCATATCGACGTCGAAGCAGCCAAAAAACGTGGTCTGGTCGCCGCAAATACGCCAGACGTCCTGACCGATGCCACCGCCGACCTGACCATTCTCTTGATGCTGGGAGCGACCCGCCGCGCCTACGAATGGGGTAAGAAATTACGCGATGGCGAATGGGGCCGTTGGATTGCTGTCGAGAAGTTGGGAACGGATGTACGGGGAAAGCGGCTGGGTATATACGGCATGGGCCGCATTGGTCGCGCTGTCGCGGAGCGCGCCCGTGGATTCGGCATGGAAATCCATTATCACAATCGCAGCAAGCTTTCACCCGACCTGGAAGCCGGTGCCGTCTACCATGCCGATGCTGAGAAAATGCTGGGTCAAATCGATGTCCTCTCGATGAACTGCCCCGCGACGCCCGAGACGGTGCATTTTCTGAATACGGACCGTATCGCCATGATGAAGGACGGCGCTATTGTGCTGAACTCAGCGCGCGGCTCGGTGATCGTCGACGACGCTTTAATTCGCGCCCTGCAATCAGGAAAACTGTCGGCAGCCGGTCTCGATGTCTTTGACGGTGAGCCAAAAGTCGATCCGCGTTATCTGACATTGGAAAACGCCTTTCTCATGCCCCATATCGGTAGCGCCACCATTGAGACACGCAATGGGATGGGCTTCCGCGCACTGGATAATCTCGACGCCGTCTTTGCGGGTCAGGAGCCCAGCGACCGCATTGCTTGATATCAAGACTCCATTCCCGCGTTCCCGGCAGATGCTGCTGTCAACAGGCAGAAGTTTCCGCCGGGGTTTTGTTGCCGACACATAAGACTTAACGATTCCAAAGCCTTCAAATGGCATAATCCTTGCGATTTAGCCAAGTATCTCTAGGTCGGGAAAGGATAAAGCGAGCATGAGCAAGTCGTCGGACAGCAAGACCACCGAAAGCGCAGCGGCCAGCGGCACGGCCAAGCGCCTGGAAGAAGTGCTCGATAATCTCGATCTGAAGACCATCGGCGCACCGATGTTGAGGACTCTGCTGGCGCAGATGATGAAAACACTTAAAATTGTTCGCCGGCGCGTCGACGAACAGCAGAAGCATTTGGAACTTCTCAGTCAATTATCGACAACCGACCCGGCGACGGGCCTGTTGAACACGCGCGGCCTACATTTAATCTTGCGACGGGTTCTGGCGCGCGCCAAGCGTGACGAGACCGGCGGCGTCTTGATCGTCATCGATCTCGACGGTTTCAAGGCGATCAACGACAGTTACGGACATACCGCTGGGAACGAAGTCCTCTCGAGTGTCGCGCAACACCTCGTCGGCACGGTGCGGCAAGGCGATGAGGTTGCCTGTCTCGGCGGCGACGAGTTCGCGATTTTGATGCCGGGCGTCAACCGCCGCGAAGCCAACCTCCGAGCCAGCGAGCTCAGTACGGGGTTGAACCGCCTAATCGTGCCATGGGACGGAAAAGCCATTCAAGTTCGGGGTAGTGTCGGTGGGGCTTGCTACGGGCCCAACGACGACATGGACACGATCTACCGGCGCGCGGACGAGGAAATGCACCGCCAGAAAAACGACCACATGTCGATCCGTACCGCGGGCGGCAAGCACGACGCTTAGAGCGTCTTAATCCTCCGCCTTCTTGATCTCCGCCGGAAGCTGCACGCGGATATTCAATTCTTTCAAATGATTGGGGTCCGCCATGCCCGGCGCACCCATCATCAGGTCTTGCGCCTGCTGGTTCATCGGGAAGGTCACCACCTCGCGGATATTCGGCTCGTCCGCCAACAACATCACGATCCGATCGATACCAGGGGCTGACCCACCGTGGGGCGGTGCGCCGTATTTCAGTGCATTCAGCATGCCGCCGAATTGCTCTTCCACTTCTTCCTTGGAATACCCGGCGATTCCGAACGCTTTGTACATGATATCTGGACGGTGGTTCCGGATGGCACCGGACGATAATTCGATCCCATTGCAGACGATATCGTACTGATAAGCCTTCACATCCAAGGGGTCCTGGGATTCCAGTGCCTCGATGCCGCCCTGCGGCATTGAGAACGGGTTGTGACTGAAATCGATAGCGCCGGTCTCGTCGTCCTTCTCGAACATAGGATAGTCAACGATCCAACAGAACTTGAAAGCGCCCTGCTCGACCGTCTCCAAGTCTTCACCGACCTTCACACGGGCCGAAGCCGCAAACGGTGCGAAATCGTGCGGGTTTCCGCAAACAAAAAACACAGCGTCGCCATCGGCGAGGTCCAGTTGGGTTCGGACCGTCTCAGTCCGATCCGCGCCAATATTCTTGGCGATCGGTCCGGCACCCTCTCCTTCGCGGAAGAAAATATACCCAAGCCCCGGCTGACCTTCTTTCTGCGCCCAATTGTTCATACGGTCGCAGAATGCACGCGAGCCACCAGTTTTGGCCGGGATCGCATAGACACGAACCTTCTCGTCCTTCTCGATCATGCCGGCGAAAATCTTGAAACCCGATCCCCTGAAGGAATCCGTTACATCCTCAATCTCAATGGGGATACGCAAGTCCGGCTTATCCGAGCAATATTTCTGCATTGCCTCGTCATACGGAATACGTGGAAACGGCGTCGGGGTCACCGAGCGCGGCGTACCGTCGGCGAAATCGGCGAATTCCTCGAATATACCGCCCAACACCGGCTCAATGGCGTTGAACACATCGTCTTGCGTCACAAACGACATCTCGATATCGAGTTGATAGAACTCCCCTGGAGACCGATCCGCTCTCGCGTCCTCATCTCGGAAACAGGGCGCGATTTGGAAATACCGGTCGAACCCAGCCACCATGATCAGCTGCTTGAACTGCTGCGGTGCTTGCGGCAACGCGTAGAACTGCCCCGGATGCATCCGGCTGGGCACGAGGAAGTCACGGGCACCTTCGGGCGAGGAGGACGTCAGGATCGGTGTTTGGAATTCGGTAAAGCCCTGATCGGTCATGCGCCGTCGGATCGACGAAATCACCTGGGACCGGAGCACGATATTGCGGTGCAATTCTTCGCGCCGCAGATCGAGAAAGCGATACCGCAGGCGAATTTCTTCCGGATAACCCGCATCCTGATTAACCGGCATCGGTAGCGCTTCCGCAATGCCCTGTACTTCGACGGTCTCGATGCGAAGCTCGACCTCGCCGGTCGGAAGGTTCGGGTTGATGGTCTCATCGCTGCGCCGGTCAATCTTGCCGGTGAAGGTCACGACGGTCTCATTGGTGAGCGTTTCCAATTGCGGAAAGATCGCACTTGAGACGTCAGCGACACATTGGGTCAGCCCATAATGGTCGCGCAAATCGATAAAAAGCAGGTTGCCGTGATCGCGGGTGCGATGCACCCAACCGGAAAGGCGAGCCTCTTCTCCGGCGTGTTCAGGACGAAGGTCTCCACAGGTATGCGTGCGGTAAAGATGCATGTCGGTTCGGTCTCGAAAAGCTTGGAAAATTAGGAGCGGAAAGGGCATGGTTTCTCGCCGATTGTCAAGACGAGCCGCAGCGCGGGACAGGAGAATTTCGATGAGCCAAGAGTTCCAACCCTTAAATGGCATTCGGGTGGTCGAGATGACCCACATGATCATGGGACCATCTTGCGGCATGTTCCTCGGTCTCATGGGTGCGGAGGTCATCAAGGTTGAACCTCCGGCAGGCGACAAGACTCGCGATCTAACCGGAATGGGCAGCCCCTTCTTCCCACTGTTCAATCGGGGAAAGAAATCAGTTCAACTCGACCTTACCACGGAAGCGGGTAAAGCAGCGCTGGATAGGCTCTTAGCGACGGCGGATGTCTTCGTCGACAATTTCCGCGATGTGTCGCTCGCGAAGATGGGCGCTGATCCAAAAGTTCTGCGGGAGAAATTTCCAAAATTGATCTTGGCCTCCCACAAAGGCTTCCTTGAAGGGCCCTATCAGGACCGCACCGCATTAGACGAAGTCGTGCAGATGATGACCGGGCTAGCCTATATGACGGGCCCCACGGGCCGACCCCTGCGGTTCGGTTCCTCCGCCGTCGATATTTTCGGCGGATTGTTCGGCGCCTTTTCCGTTATGGGCGCCATCCTGGAGCGGCGCGAAACCAATCAAGGCCGTGACATCCGCATCGGTCTGTTCGAGAACGGGTTGTTACTCGTCGCACAGCATATGGTGCAATTCGAACTCGAGGGTACCAACCCGCCGCCGATGCCGGAGCGCGATTTCTCGTGGCCGGTCTACGACATCTTTGTAACTGCCGACGAATACCAGATCTTCATCTCCGCCGTCACCGAGAGCCAATGGGCGACACTCTGTAAATATCTGGAATTGAATGACTTTTTAACGGATTCTCGTTTGCAAACACGGATGGATCAAATCAACGCCAGAAGCTGGACGATCCCGGTCGTGGCAGAGGCCGTCGCGACGCGGCGCTATGATGAACTGTTGGCGGATTTCGAGGAACGGGGCATTCCGTTCTCTCCGATCAACAAACCTGCAGATAATTTTCAGAATCCGCATGTGTTGCGTCCGGGCGGCCTCGTGACTTCGAAGATGCCCGATGGCCGCAGCTTTCGCGCGCCATCGCTGCCTTTCGCGGTCGATGGCGAAATGATGGCGACAACCGGCGATCTCTCCGATATCGGCGAATACACATCGGAAATTCTTGGCGAACTCGGTATGAGCGCGGTGGAAATCGAAGCCGCGCGTGGCCCTCTCAAGGCGGCCGCCGAATAGCGCGCATTATTTCTGACCGCGGGTCCCCTTTCCCATCAGTATCGCCGGTAGCAGCGCGGCAACGAACACTACGGCGATGATCATAAATCCGTCTTGGAAACCCATCGTCTGCGCCTGAGCTTCGACGACCCGCCCCAAGAAATGGAGCGCACCGGGCTGTAAGACCGCGTCCGCGACACCGCTATCGTGCAATAGTTCCGAGACCATACTCAACAGCTCGCGGCTGGCTTCGTTATGCGCCGTTTGAGTAGCGGTCATTGAGATCGCATGGAATTCAGTACGTTGCTCCATAAACACGACTAGTAGGTTCACCCCAAACGCACCGCCCATCATGCGAATAAAGTTAATCGAACCAGAAGCATTATTGAGCTGTTCCGGTGGCAAAGCCCGCAAGGCCGACACATTGATCGCGGGCAACATAATGCTCTGTCCCAAACGTCCGATAATGACGTAGAACGCCAATATCCAAAACGCGGTGTTCACATCCGTGCCATGCAATAGAGCCGCTCCAAAGGCGAATAATCCAAGGCCGATCATGGCCAGATACCGCGCTGGAAAACTGTCCACCAGTCGCCCCCCGATCGGAAAGAAACACATCACGACAAGCCCGGCCGGAGCCGTCACCATACCCGCCGCTGTAGGTGTGAAATTTTGCACGGTTTGCACGAAAACTGGAATGATATAGGTCGACGCGAAATTTCCCGCACCGAAGACAAACCCCAAGGCAGCGGCGGCCGCAAATTGCGGATTTCGGAAGACGGCGCAATCGAGGATTGGCGCATCCGCCCGCAATTGCGAATAGACAAATGCCGCACCCAAAACGATGCCGCCGCCGCCCATCAACAGAATGCTGTCCGAGAGCCAGCCATCGCGTTGACCGTTCGCAATAGCGGTCAGCAGACAGATCAATGCCCCCGCGATCAGCGCGTAGCCGGTCCAGTCGAACGGTAGGCGTTTCAAGTCCGGGTCGCGCGTCGGCATGAAGAAGCTGCCCAAAAGCATGGCTAGCCCGGCGATCGGCAATGGTATGTAGAACAGTTCGCGCCAACTTGAGGCATCGATCGTGATGCCACCCACGATGGGCCCCAGGATCGGCGCAATCATGATTCCGCCGCCATATAGGCTAAGCGCCAGACCACGTTTTTCCGGCGGAAACACTTTAAAGATGGTCACCATCGCAAGCGGCTGCACGACACCGGCGGCAAAACCTTGGATCACCCGTGAGAGGATCAGAATATCGATATTGGGTGCAAACGCCCCCAGAAACGATCCCGCGACAAAGATACTTACCGCGCCGATATACCCCACACGCGGCCCGAAAATCGACAAAACCCAAGCGCCCAGCAGTTGGCTGGCAGTCATCGCCGCCAAGAACGCCGTCGACATCCATTGCGCTTCACTCTGACCGACACCGAACGTCCCCATGATGCTAGGCACCGCCACGTTCACCATGGTCGAGGAGAGGATCATCACCATCGCGCCCATCATGCCGGTCGCGGTAACGAGCCAGCGATATGAGGGACCATAACGATTTTGTAGCGTGTTGACGCTCTCGACAGGCACTAATGTTCCGATCTTTTAGTCTCTCGAAGACGCGATACCACACTCCGATACACTTGAGACGCGCTTACAATGCAACTGGTGGACCAACGGGTTCGGTCAAACGATTTAACTATATTTCAACGGCTTCGCCGGTCTCGCGGTTACGGATATGTGCGAGAATCATTTCGACCTGCCGTTCAAGGTTTTGAATCTCAGACTGCTGACGTGTGATCAAGCCATTCAGATCATCCAACGTTTGCTCGTAATGAGCTACCCGCATCTCCAACTCGATCAACCGGCTTTCCATTGCTTCACCCTTTCAACGTTCGGAACTCGCACGGCGGGTCTTTCATGGACCCGCATTTCCGTGTATCCCTTTATCACCATGCCGATCCAACCGATCGCCGACACAAATACCCTCGCCGCCTTCTGCGACCGCCAGAAGGACGCCGAATTCGTCACGGTCGATACAGAATTCGTCCGTGAGAAAACCTACTATCCGATCCTCTGCTTGATTCAAATAGCGGGCCCGGAAGACGAAGTCGTCATCGACGCACTGGCACCCGGGATCGATCTCACGCCGCTCGCTGGATTATTCGGGAATCCGGATATTTTAAAAGTGATGCACGCGAGCCGGCAGGACAACGAAATCTTCTTCAATCTGTTCGGCGAAGTCCCAAAACCTCTTTTTGACACGCAAATCGCCGCCATGGTGTGCGGCTTCGGCGATCAAGTCGCATATGGCACGCTCATTTCGAAAATAGTCGGGATCACACTTGAAAAAACATCCCGCTACGCCGATTGGTCCCACCGCCCATTAACAGAAAAGCAGCTCGTCTACGCATTGTCGGACGTCACCCATCTGCGGACTGCGTACCAAAGCCTAGCAGCGGATTTAGAAGAATCCGGACGGGAAAATTGGTTGAGCTCGGAAATGGAAATTCTGACAGATCCAGCCACCTATCGCATGGACCCGCAGGAAGCGTGGAAGCGCATCAAAAGCCGCACGACAAACGCAAAATTCCTAGCAGTTCTGCGCGAGGTCGCGGCCTGGCGTGAAGCACAAGCGCAACGACGCGACATTCCCCGAAATCGTTTGCTGCGTGACGATTCGTTGTTGGATATCTCCGCGCACACTCCTAACACCGCAGATGCCTTAGCCCGAATTCGGGGCATACAGCGCGGCTTCGCCGACGGACGGATGGCGGAAGGTCTGTTGGACGCCATCGCCCGGGGAGTGGCAATACCGGAAGAAGATCGCCCGCAAGTCGACTCACGCGAGCGACTACCAGGTGGGCTCGGGCCGCTCACCGACTTGTTAAAAACGTTACTGAAACTCTGCTGCGAAGAAGCCAAGGTCGCTCCAAAATTAATTGCTTCCGCCGACGACCTGGAACGCATCGCGGCCTCCGACAATGTTGACGTACCCGCGCTCAAGGGTTGGCGAAAAGAAGTTTTCGGAGAACGGGCTCTCGCCCTTAAGAGCGGTCGCCTTGGTCTCACGGCCCAGGGTAAGAAAATACGACTGATCGACATTACCGACAGTGACGAAGGCTAACCACCCGATGCTTCGGGCGATTGCATCACTATCAATTCTTCTGACTATTTCACTGCTATCAGGCAGTGCGGCGGCGGACGCGGAACTGCAGACTTTTTCCTTGCCGGTGCAGTGTGGCTTTCCGGACGAGTGCTACATCCAGTCTCACGTCGATCTAGATCCCAGCCCCAGTACCGCCGACCACGCCTGCGGCATTAACACCTATAACGGCCACAAGGGCACTGACTTCCGCCTGCGCAATCTGGACCTCATGGATCGGGGCGTGCCGGTCGTGGCGGCGGCGGCCGGCACCGTAATACGGAAACGCGACGGTGTCCGCGACGTGCATATGAAGCTCTTCGGTAAAAAATTGGCTTTCCATCGAGGTGCGGGCAACTTCGTCGTCATCGATCACGGCAACGGATGGAGGAGCCAGTACGCCCATATGCGGAAAGGGAGTGTCGCGGTTAAACTTGGTATGAAGGTAAGAACCGGGCAACGCCTTGGCTTGGTCGGCCTTTCCGGCTTGACGGAATTTCCCCACTTGCACTTCGAGATCAATCATTCCGGCCAAACCATTGACCCTTTCGTGGGCAAGGCCAACGGAAACGATTGCAAGGGTCCGAAGAACACTCTGTGGACGGGTGCGGCACTCACCAAACTGCAATATCGAAAGTATTTTATAGTCGCGACTGGTTTCGCCGATACGCCGCTAAACCGGCAAGCTCTCCTTTATGGCCTGCATGTCCGCGACCGTTTTTCGCGCAAAGCTCCAGCCATCGCCTTTCATGTGGATTTCGCTGGAGGCCGCACCGGCGACACATATTTGCTCCGCATCTTCGGCCCCAACGGCAAAATCTTTGCGGAAAACCGAAAACGCTTTGAGAAAGACGCGCAAATTAGATTTGATCTGGTCGGCAGAAAAATCGCTAAACGGCCTACTTGGCCGACCGGCACTTACCGTGGAGAATTTGTATTATTTCGCGAGAAGGCCGGAAAACAGTCGATTTTACTTCGTCACGAACAAAGCATAGCCATCGAATAAACCGGTAATGTTATGCCGTAGCCGCTTGCGCGCTCGGTTCGTCGACAAACAACACTTGATAATCACAATTGAGACTTTTCGCTAGCGCGCGGAACCGGCGTTCGACAACATCCCCGACCAGGATATCCGCATGTGCCGGCAAGACGAGCATCAGTCGATCACCCTCGCGCTCTAACCGGCTGGCTTCCAACAGGCCGATCGCGCCACCCGTTAAGGTGTAGGCGAGCCGCATCGCAAGACCGACTGCGCGGGCTTCGGCCATTTTCGCCGCGGAGAGCAATCTGTCGATTTTCCAGCGTCGAACGATGCCGTCTAAGGCCGAATGCCGCGACGCGACCGAAAGCGCCAACATCGCCCGTTCCTCGTGGGTCAGCCCAGCGAGCGGCATTCTCAAGATACGCAGGAATACCTGTTCCGCACGGTAGTCCGGATGTTCCGACCACCCAATATCGGCCAGGTTCGCCGCAGCATGGCGCAGGCGCGCTTTCGCCGGCGTCTCTCCTTCAAATACGGGAGCCGTCCAATTCGCCAATGTCTCGCCGTCGGATGTGCTCCGGCCGGCACGCCCGGCGACCTCCTGGGTCATGGCGATCAATGGATCCTGCATCTTCCGTCTTTTGGAAAGCCGGTCATACAAGCACCCTTCACGCAAGCCATAGGCGCAGAAAACAAGGTTCTGAACCTGTGTCTCTTGGATCAAGCATTCCAGCAGACGGGCCGCATAGGTTACAGAATCGATCCGTTGGCGGCTTAAGCCTTGCACGCCTTCCAGGGTATTTCGGCTCAAATGGCTGACTAAACGGGCAAAATCCAACGCCTCCGCCGCGCTCAGCGTATATTGCTGAATCACATGTATCGGATACCGCGCCTGATCCATATGTACGCGCGCGAGCGCGCGCCACGCCCCGCCGACAGCATAGAAGGATTGGCCTTCGAAAGTGTTCAACCAGTCGAGACCGGCCAAATGTTGATCGATAAAACGGTCCGCGTTCACCGTATCGACACTGGCATCGCGGACGGCACGCAGCGCACCAAGCGGCAGCGTGGCTTTTTCCCGAAGTTGACCGTCACCGAGCCCCACCAACTCGACGCTACCACCCCCAAGGTCACCCATGATCCCGGCGGCGTCAGGAATTCCGGAGAGCACCCCGTAGCCGGATAACTCCGCTTCGCGACCGCCCGAGACAACTTCGACCGTCAATCCGCATTCCCGTTGGACACGATCGACAAAAGCTTTCCCATTACTCGCTTCGCGCACCGCCGCGGTCGCGACCGCTTGTACACGGCGCACACCCATCGAATCCGTCAGTGCGACAAATCGATGTAGACAATTGAGCGCCATATCGATGTTTTCGGGCGACATCAACCCATCTACATCAAGGCCGCGTCCCAGCCCACAGATCACTTTTTCATTAAACACGGGAAGTGGCGCGCGTTTGGCGCCGTCATACACCACGAGCCGGACAGAGTTTGATCCAATATCGATGACGGCTACCGGGCCTTTGCGTTTCCCAGCTTTCTTGCCTCTCAATATGCCGGGCACGACATTATCTCCGCTGTAACGCCAATGGCATCATGGGACGGCATTTTTCAAGGGCACTGCCACGCCCGGATAAGCTGGGATTTGTCATGAAATAGGTATGCGCGGAAAAATCATCCGGTCCTGAAGAAAGTCGCTCAAACGAGCCATCCGGTTGCATCTCCCAACTCTGCGCGATGTCATTCCTATTGGCAACCATCACCTGTTCGACAATCTGCTTTTTGACCGTCAAATTGTCGACGGGAATGAAGGTTTCAACGCGTCTGTGCAGATTTCGTGGCATCCAATCGGCCGAGGATAGATAGACCTTGCAGGCGGCTGACGGCAATTTCTCACCAGCGCCGAAACACACGATCCGGCTATGTTCCAAGAACCGCCCGACGAT
This sequence comes from uncultured Rickettsiales bacterium, assembly GCA_963968305.1. Classification (GTDB taxonomy): domain Bacteria; phylum Pseudomonadota; class Alphaproteobacteria; order UBA8366; family UBA8366; genus UBA6544. Next base: position 14,572 of record CAXAGK010000012.1, read on the forward strand.
GCTTTTCACGCGAATATTATCCGACAATCCGGGCACACGTGGCCGTAGACAGCAAATACCGCGAATAAACAATTCAATCTCGACGCCTGCACAGCTGGCCTTGTAGAGCGCATCGATCACTTCGCCGTCGGCCAAGGAATTCATCTTAGCCCAAATCGCCCCAGGACGCCCGGCCTTGGCATGCTCTGCTTCTTCCTCAATGAGCCGTAGCAATGTCGGCTTCAGGGTCGCGGGCGAGAATTCCAGCTTCTCCATTTGATCCGGCGTCGCATAGCCCGTCATGTAATTGAACAGGCGCGCCGCATCGCGGCCCAATGCTTCGTCGGAAGTAAAGAAGCTCAGATCCGTATAAATCCGAGCTGTGATCGGGTGGTAGTTTCCCGTACCGAAATGAACATATGTGCGCAGAGCCGCCCCTTCGCGCCGGACGGCGAGCGAGACTTTCGCGTGAGTCTTCAGATCAATAAAGCCGTAAACGACCTGGACGCCGGAGCGCTCCAAATCTCGGGCGAGCTGAATATTCGCTTCTTCGTCGAAACGCGCCTTCAACTCGATCAACGCGGTCACCGATTTGCCTGCTTCCGCCGCTTCGATGAGCGCTCCCACAATTGGCGAATCGTCGGAGGTTCGATACAGCGTCTGCTTGATCGCCACGACCGCTGGGTCACGGGTCGCCTGGCGCAGGAATTGGACGACGACATCAAAACTCTCATAAGGATGGTGGACGACGAAATCCTTAGCGCGAATTGCCGCGAATATATCGCCACCGTATTCTCGAACGCGTTCCGGGAAACGGACGTTCATCCGCCCGTATTGTAGGTCTCTGCGCTCGTCGACAATAATTTGTTTGATATCGCCAATGCCGAGCATGCGGCGACGTGAGAAGACATGGGTAAATTCTCCATCGAATTCATGCATCACGAACTGGCGGAATTCTTCGGGCATCTTTTCGTCAAAGTCGAGCCGGATAACATGGCCCCGGCGGCGGCGCTTCAAAGCATTCTCGAACGTCCGGACCAAGTCTTCGGCTTCTTCATCGATCTCGACCTCGCTATCGCGGATGATCCGGAACATGCCGCAACCCTCGACATCGAAACCGGGGAATAGCCGACCCAAATTGAGATCAATGATATCTTCCAACGCAACGAATCGAATGTCTCGGCCCGGTAGTCGGACGAAACGATCGATCTGGTGCGGGATGATAATCAGGCCTTTCATTTCCTTCTCATCCATCTCGCGCCGTAATTCGAGCGCGAAGACCACACTGCTGTTTTGGATAAATGGGAACGGATGCGCCGGATCTACCGCAAGCGGTGTGATGACCGGGAAAACTTGCTTGTCGAACCAGGAAGCCAGCCAGTCATGGTCCTCGGCATTCAAGGCGGCGGCATCGGCAACTTCGACACGCGAGGCCTTACATTCCGTGAGCAGTTTGGCGAGACAATCATCCTGCCCGTCGAGCAGTTCGGATACCTTCTCGCGGATGGCGTTCAATTGCTCCAATGGGGTCATGCCGTCTTGGCTGCGTTCAGTAATGTCCGCGGCCACCTGTCCCGTCAGTCCAGCAGCCCGAACCATATAGAATTCATCCAGATTACTGGCGGAAATCGATAGGAATCGTGCCCGCTCCAACAATGGATTTGCCGGATTGTTGGCCTCCGCCAGGACGCGCATGTTGAATTCCAGCCACGACAATTCACGGTTAATAAACCGTTCGCTCGAGGTCAAATCAATCCTCGGCGTCGCAGCTTGCATCTCCTGCACCTCGCGTCGCGTCAATTGTTGTGGCTGAACCATTCCTTCTTCGTCCTTCCAAGATTGCCGATGGCGTATCGGCAACCAAGATAACTATTCAATAACTCTGTCGAGGTGGCATTTTGGTGACATTTCGCTTTCTAACGCGGCCACCATAACATAGCCAAGGGATTCATATGGTTACGCTACATCTCCTACGCCATGCTAAAGCAAAATCCGCGCCGGAGTTAAGAGATATCGACCGCCCCTTAGCGGAACGAGGCCATAGCGATGCGGATACTATGGGGCAACGGCTCGCTGAATGGGCTGTAAATCCTTCACTCATACTATGCTCTTCTGCACAACGCGCCCGAGAAACCTTGGCTGGCATTCTCCCGCATTTGAGCGGAAGCCGTACAATCGAAGTCGAGGAAGGGTTATACAATTTCGACCAAGATATTGTATTCAAAATAATTTCTGACATTGCGAGCGGAGATGCTACAATTCTTGTCATCGGGCACAACCCGGCATTAGAGCAATTGACTGGATATCTGGTCGCCGATGGCACCCCCTCCGCCATGCGACAATTGAACACCAAATTTCCGACCTGTGCCCTGGCCACACTGGAATTTACCTTCAACGATTGGGCGTCAATCGGACCCAAATCTGGTCGATTGATACGACTTTCCATACCGGGAGAGACTTAAACAGCATGGGAACTTGCGGCGATGCCGCAGAACGTTAAGTGTCCCTGCACCCGTCTCGTCCCAGCAACCGTTGGTACCGTTTCGCTCATATGCTCACATATACCATCCGCCGCTTTGTCTATCTGATCCCGGTTCTGTTCGTCCTAACCGTCGTTGTATTCCTCTTCGTACAGCTTCTACCGGGCGACATTATGATCGGCGAGGAGGATATCGAGGACCCGGAAGTTCGCATCGCGCTGACCAAGGAATTGGGGCTCGACCAGCCGTTATACGTACAGTACGGAAAATGGATCGGGCGAGTCTTACAAGGCGACCTCGGAAAATCCCTGATCACCCGGCGGGACGTCAGCCTGGAACTGTTCGACCGCATTCCCGCGACCGCCTATCTCGCGATCACCGGCATGATCCTGTCGATGTTGATCGCCATTCCCATGGGCACCTTGGCCGCGCTCAAATGAAATACCTATATCGATAATTAAATCCAAATCATGGCGCTTATCGGTATTTCGATACCGGAGTTCTGGTTCGCGATCATGGTGATCCTCGCCTTTTCCCTGCACCTCGGCTGGCTGCCGTCATCGGGATATACCAGCCCACTGGAAAACCTTTGGGAGAGCCACGTCTATCTCCTCCTGCCCGCCATCGCGATCGGCTTCCGACAGGCGGTCTATGCGAACCGCCTGACCCACTCCAGTATGCTGGATGAAATGAATAAGGAATATTTCGATTCCGCGCGCTCTCTCGGCTTGGGCGAAGGTAAGGTCATTTATAAATACACCCTGCGCAACGCGATGATCCCAACCTTGATGATTAGCAGGCTGCAATTCGCCGATCTATTGGGAGGCACCGTGGTTTTGGAGGCGATTTTTGCATGGCCGGGGATCAGTCGGGTCATCTTTGAAGCGATCATCCAGCGCTATTATCCGATGATCCAGTCCGGCATCTTGGTCTTGGGGTTCTTCGTCGTCATTACCAACCTGGTCGTTGACATCGCCTATCGAACCTTAAACCCGCGCGTTGAGCTGAATTAAATAACGGCTCGATCCCGCAGCGACTCAATCTCCGACACGTTATAGCCAATTTCCGCCAACACTGCCTCCGTGTCCGCGCCGACCAACGGCGGTGGAACGTCAGCCCCGGTCTCCTCACCGGTTACCTTGAAGGGTGTATTGGTATGCGGCAACGCTCTGCCATCCATCGGCGATTGGGTCTCGCCGAACAGTTGGCGATGGGCAAGCTGGGGATCAGACAGCACGTCCGGCAACTGCAATACCGCGGCCGCGGGCACAGCGGCCGCTGCAAAACGCTTCTCCCAATTCGCCGCCGTATCTTCGGACAGCGCCGCTCGCAACTCCTGCAGACATTCCGACTCATGCTCAAGGCGCGCTTGGAGCGTCGAAAATCGGTTGTCGTCAGCCATCTCCGGTCGCCCAATTACACCCCAGACCTTCGCCGTCTGCGCTTCAATCGCGGGCATCAACAACAATATACCGTCTTTCGTCGGGTGGGTGTCCGCGACCGGGTTGCCCGACAATGAACGGCTGCCCATGCGCGCCGGCTCGAAACCGAAAACAGTTTGCAGCAAATTCGGCGAAGTGAGCGAAGCTCCCACATCCTGCATGGAGAGGTCGATCATCGCACCTTCACCGGTTCGCTCGCGCTTGAACAAGGCACCCGCAATCGCAAACGCTCCAGTGATCGCCGCCGCCATATCAACAACAACCGCGCCTACCCGCATCGGCCCTGTCGCAGCTGTCCCATTGACCGCCATCATTCCGGCAAGCGCCTGCACGGTCGGGTCGTAGGCAGCCGATTGTGAGCGCGGTCCGGTTTGCCCGAACCCTGTCACGGCGCAATAGATGAGCTTCGGATTTATCGCACGCAGATCATCCCAACCGTATCCCATGCGGTCCATGGCACCGGCCTTGAAATTCTCAACCACGACGTCGGCATCTTTCACCAGGCGATGGATCACTTCCCTCGCATCCGGATGTTTTAGATCGAGTGTTATGGAGCGCTTACCCGCGTTGGCGCTCAAATAAATCGCTGAGTATTTAGCGGCCTGAAGTTTGTCATCAAGTGGATACATCTGGCGGCCTTGATCGCCGATGCCCGGCTGTTCGATTTTCACGACATCCGCGCCCATCAAGGCCAATTGGTATGTCGCGAAAGGACCGGCGATCACCTGGGTGAAGTCTATCACCCGCACACCTTCGAAGGTTCGCATCGCCCATCCCCCTATCCGCGAGGCGGCGAGCGGAAAGCCGCCGCCCGCCGTATCCGCAGTTTCCCTTAGAATGTACTGTTGAACGCACCACCGTCGAGCAACAGATTCTGGCCAACGATGAAGCCGGATTTAGCACTGCACAGGAATGCACAGGCATCGCCAAATTCTGCCGGATCACCGGCCCGTCCCGATGGGTTTTGGCTATTCCGGGTCGCCAGCATCTCATCGAAAGTCTTGCCGGCCGCATCGGCCTGCACCTGAATGTTCGAATGAAATCGGTCGGTAGCGAACGGTCCCGGTAGAATATTGTTGATGGTCACGTTATGGACCGCTGTTTTCCGGGAAATGCCCGCACAAAAACCGGTAAGGCCCGCGCGCGCGCCATTGGAGAGGCCGAGGATATCGATGGGTGACTTCACCGCCGCCGATGTTATATTGACGATCCGGCCAAATTTCCGCTCGATCATACCATCCACGACCGCTTTGATCAGGAAAATCCCCGTCAGCATGTTGGCGTCAACTGCCTTAATCCAATCGTCGCGGTCCCAATTGCGGAAGTCGCCGGGGGGTGGGCCACCCGCGTTATTGATTAGGATATCGGGAGAGGGGCACGCCGCGAGTACTTTCGCGCGCCCGTCCTCGGTCGTGATATCGCAGGCGATAGGTGTGACCGTGACGCCTGTCTCTTGCGCGATCTCCACCGCCGTCGCCTCAAGGGTTTCGGCCGTGCGGCTGTTGATCACAAGATCGACGCCTTCTCGCGCCAGTGACAATGCGGAGGCTTTCCCAAGCCCTTTCGACGCCGCGCATACAATGGCTTTCTTACCGGACAATCCAAGGTCCATTTCTTTCAATCCTCCCCGTTGGTATTAGAGTTTGTTTCGAGTTCGTTCAATACAGTGCGTGCAAGCGGCACCGTGACACCGCGGCGTTCGGCCAAGCCTAATTGGTCCAAGGCGTCTACAATAGCGCTCGCGGCGGCAAAAGATCGCTCCATGCGCGCCAATAGGTAAACTAGGACGTCCTTGCTAACCGTCAGCTGGCGGTCGTAAAAAAGTTTGACTAAAAGCGCCCCCAGCAGCTCGTCGTCGGGCGGCCGGATCTCCACCGCTTGCGCCGCCGCCACTCGGGAGGCTAAATCGGCCAGTTTCAACGACCAGCGCGCGGGTGGATGGCGACCTGCGAGCAAAAGTTTCCCGCCAATCTCCGCGATATGATTGTAGAGATGCAGCAATGTTTCCTCGTCCGAGAGCGCATCCGCATCGTCGACCGCGCAACTATCGGCACCTCCCAGGATATCAGGCGCCGCACGGTCGCCGAGTTCAGGCCCTGAGATCAGAACTGCGCTAGATCGATTGCGCCAGACATGGGCCAGATGCGTTTTGCCGCAGTCGGGAGGTCCGTAGACGGCAAGTGCTGGGCCCGGCCAATCGGGCCAGCGATCGATCCAGCCGACCGCGTCCATATTGCAATCGCTGACGAGAAAATCAGTCTTACCAAGCGCCGGGCGATGGGGAAATTCAAGGACCAGTTGGCGGCCAGCACTCACACCGTATCCCGATCCTCGGGTACCTCTTCATTGGTACCGCCATAGAGCGGGCCCGCCAAATACTGGCCCAGCATAAAGCGCACCATGACGCCTATCACCGCCGCGACGGGCACCGCCAACATAATGCCGACGAAACCAAAAACCGCACCGCCACCCATTAACGCGAACAATATCCAAACGGCATGTAAATTAACGCGCTCGCCCACCAATTTCGGCGTCAGGAAATTTCCTTCCAAGACTTGCCCGACCAAGAACACGCCAATGACCAGACCGATATCCATCGGATCGTCGAATTTAGCAATCGCGAGGCCGAGACCGACCGCAAATCCGCTTAGCATGCCCACATAGGGAATAAACGACAGCAAACCGGTCGCCAGACCGACAATTGCACCAAAGGGCAGGCCGAATGCGGTCAACCCGATGGCATAGAAAACACCCAAGAGTACGCAGACGCTAAATTGGCCCCGCACGAAACCGGCCAAGGTCTCGTCGATAAGTCGGAATTGTTCACGGATCGTCTCGGCATGGGCACGCGGCAACCAACTGTCCACGGCACCGACCAACCGATCCCAATCTCGCAGCAGGTAGAAGGCCACCACCGGCGTCACGATCAGCAAGGCGAACAAGTTCGCGACGGCGCCGAGCCCATTGACCAGGCGCGATCCCACATTGCCCAACATCTTCGCCGCACTGCCCAGCGACGCCCGAAGGAAATCTTGCAGGCCTTCCTCATTTTGCGCCTTGATATCGGCGAAATTCTCAATCAATGGACGCGCTTTTAATTCGATCCGGGCAATTAAATCCGGCAGTTGCGCGGAGAACTGAACAACCTGCTTGTACAAAACCGGTACAAATATGGAGAAGGCCAAGACGCAGATCAGAAAAAATCCGGCCGTCACCAGCGATGTCGCTACCGTGCGCGAACAATTCATCGCCTCCAGTCGATCACATACTGGATCAAGGAAATAAGCGACCGCTAAACCAACAAGGAAAGGGAGAAGAATCGATTCGAACAACAGCACGAAACCGATCAACAGTACGAATGCCCCGATCCATGAAAGCGCCCTCTGCCGTGTTGTCATTTCCCTCTCGCTTCCACCAAATTCTTTACTGGCTGAGCACCAAACCCGCCGGTCCAGCGGCTTAAATACAAGGTCCCCGAGACGATGGTCGTCAGTCCCGCGAGATATAGGA